>JANMLE010001587.1:0-1641 GCA_031372385.1 Planctomycetota bacterium
GTCTACGACAAGAGCGTCGAGTACATCTCGGGGGGCTCCAACGTCGCGGAGATCAGGGAGTTTTTCTGGAAGTGGCGTCGGCAGCACCACCCGCAGCGCGACTGCACACTCGACCGCTGGTTCAACAACCTGCTGAAGAACGGCGAGACCGGCATGGCCGACTTGGGAGCCTTCGGCGGGATGATGGAGGGCGAGTTAGGCTTAGGCGGCGGGGGGCCGCAAACGATGACGGCGACGCGAGGTCGCATGAACCGCGCAATGCTGAGTGCCGCGCCCGGCGGCTTCGGCGGCGGCGGTCCGCCGGGAGCCCCCATGGCGGCGGCGAAAGAAGCGATGGCGGACGGCCTCAACGCTTTGGGGGACGACAAGGCCCCGGACGCACCCGGCGGACCGGGCGGTGCTCCGGCCGCGCAGGCGCCCACGGTGCGCTCGAACTTTGCCGACACCGCCTTTTGGGCTGGCTCCGTCACCACCGACAAGACCGGACTGGCCGAAGTCAGTTTCAAGATGCCCGAAAGCCTGACCGGCTGGAAGGTGAAGACATGGGCGATGGGTCTCGGCACCAAGGTCGGACAGGGCGAAGTCGAAGTCACCACCAAGAAGAATCTGCTCGTTCGGTTGCAGGCCCCGCGGTTCTTCGTCGAGAAGGACGAAGTCGTGATCTCGGCCAACGTCCACAGCTATCTCAAGACCGAGAAGGCCGTGGAAGTGGCGCTCATGGTCGATGGCTCGCTGCTGTCGATCCTTTCGCCCAATCCCAAGGGAGGCGACGCCAAGGGGGCTCAGGAGATCACGCAGTCGATCAAGCTCGCGCCTGGCGGCGAACAGCGCGTCGATTGGCGCATCAAAGTGACCGGTCAGGGAACGACGAACATCACCGTCAAGGCCCTGTCCGATGAAGAGTCCGACGCGATGCAGATGTCCTTTCCGGTCTACGTGCATGGCATGCTGAAGACCGAGTCCTTCAGCGGGGCGATCCGTCCGGCCGATGCGAGTGGCAGCGTCAAGTTCACCGTTCCGGCCGAACGACGCCAGAACGAATCGCGTCTGGAAGCCCGCTACTCGCCGACACTCGCCGGCGCGATGGTCGATGCCCTGCCGTACCTCGTCGACTATCCGTACGGCTGCACCGAACAAACGCTCAACCGGTTCCTGCCGACCGTCATCACCCAAAAGGTGCTGCTGAACATGCAACTGAACCTGAAGGACATTCAGGCCAAGCGGACGAATCTGAACGCCCAGGAAATCGGCGACGACGTCGAACGGGCCAAACGCTGGAAGCGGTTCGACCGCAATCCAGTGTTTGACGAAGCGGAAGTGCAGGCGATGGTCAAGGAGGGCTTGGAGCGGCTGACCTCCATGCAATGCTCCGACGGCGGCTGGGGTTGGTTCAGCGGCCATGGCGAACATTCGTGGCCGCACACGACCGCCGTGGTCGTCCACGGTCTGCAAGTCGCCAAGGCCAACGACGTCGCCATCGTCACCGGTGTCCTCGAACGGGGGATCGACTGGCTCAAGCGCTACCAGGACGAACAGGTCCAATGGATCAAGAACTTTGGCAAGAAGGATGTCCGCCAAAAGCAATTCGCCGATGCGCTCGACGCGCTCGTCTACATGATCCTCGTCGACGCCGACATCGCC
>JANMLE010001588.1:0-1663 GCA_031372385.1 Planctomycetota bacterium
TCATCTCGGCGTTGGCGATGTCGGCATCGACGAGGATCATATAGACGAGCGCGTCGAGCGCATCGGCGAACTGCTTTTGGCGGACGTCCTTCTTGCCCCAGTTCTTGATCCATTGGACCTGTTCGTCCTGGTAGCGCTTGAGCCAGTCGATCCCCCGTTCGAGGACACCGGGGACGATGGCGACGTCGTTGGCCTTGGCGACCTGCAAGCCGTGGACGACGACCGCCGTGGTGTGCGGCCACGAACGTTCGCCGTAGCCGCTGAACCAGCCCCAGCCGCCGTCGGCGCACTGCATGGAGGTCAGCCGTTCCAGCCCTTCCTTGACCATCGCTTTGACTTCGTCCTCGTCAAACACCGGGTTGCGGTCGAACCGTTTCCACTGTTTGGCCCGCGCGACGTCGTCGCCGATTTCCTGCGCGTTGAGGTTGGTGCGTTTTTCCTGAATCTCCTTGAGATTCAGCTTCATGTCCAGCAGCACGCGCTGCGTGATGACGGTCGGCAGAAACCGGTTCAACGTCTGCTCGGTGCAGCCGTAGGGATAGTCGACCAGGTACGGCAGGGCGTCGACCATCGCACCGGCGAGTGTCGGCGAGTACCGGGCTTCCAGCCGCGATTCGTTCTGGCGGCGTTCGGCCGGAACCGTGAACTTGACGCTGCCGCTCGCATCGGCCGGACGAATCGCCCCGCTGAACGACTCGGTCTTCAGCATGCCGTGAACGTAGACCGGGAAGGACATCTGCATCGCGTCGGACTCTTCATCGGACAGGGCCTTGATGGTGATGTTCGTCGTTCCCTGGCCAGTCACTTTGACGCGCCAATCAACGCGCTGTTCGCCGCCAGCCGCGAGCTTGATCGACTGTGTGATTTCTTGGGCTCCCTTTGCGTCACCGCCCTTGGGATTTGGCGAAAGGATTGAAAGCAGCGTGCCATCGACCATGAGCGCCACTTCCACGGCCTTCTCGGTCTTGAGATAGGTGTGGACGTTGGCCGAGATGACGACTTCGTCTTTCTCCACGAAGAACCGCGGGGCCTGCAACCGGACGAGCAGGTTCTTCTTGGTGGTGACTTCCACTTCGCCCTGCCCGACCTTCGTGACGTTACCCATCGCCCAGGTCTTCACCTTCCAGCCGGTCAGGCTTTCGGGCATCTTGAAACTGACTTCGGCGAGTCCGGCCTTGTCGGTGGTGACGGAGCCGGCCCAGAAGGCGGTGTCGGCAAAGTTGGACCGCACCGTGGGAGCCTGCGCATCAGGAGCACCGCCCGGTCCGCCGGGTGCGGCCGCGGCCTTGTCGTCCCCCAAGGCGTTGAGGCCGTCCGACAGCGCTTCTCGCGCCGCCCCCGCCATGGGGGCTCCCGGCGGGCCGCCGCCGCCGAAGCCGCCGGGCGCGGCACCCAGCATCATCGCGCGGTTTCTCCCGCCGCGCGTCGCCGTCATCGTTTGCAGCCCCAGCCCCTGGTTGCCGAATCCCTCGCCTTCGAGCATCCCGCCGAAGGCCCCCAGGTCGGCCATGCCGATCTCATTGTTCTTCAGCAGGTTGTTGAACCAGCGGTCGAGTGTGCAGTCGCGCTGCGGGTGGTGCTGCCGACGCCACTTCCAGAAAAACTCCCTGATCTCCGCGACGTTGGAGCCCCCCGAGATGTACTCGACGCTCTTGTCGTAGAC
>JANMLE010001617.1:0-1073 GCA_031372385.1 Planctomycetota bacterium
CGACCGTGCCGCTGTCGGTGACGATGGAAGACAAGATCTTCGCCTTGCGCAACTGGGCACAGGACCGCTGCCGCCGGGCGACGTCTGACAGTCGCGTCACGTCGATGCTCGAATCCGAGGCACGCGACGAAGCGCTGCGGATTCCCGATGACGACGAAGAGACCGCACTCCCCGCGTGGGCGCAACTGGCCCACTCCGGCCAGCTCAAGGCCGCGCTCGTCGAGTTCGTCCGTTTGGATGGCGACGTGTTGTTCCCGGACTTGGCCGAGGCGCTGGGCCCGTACATGGAAGTCACCGGCGATCAGGGACTGGCCGCGCGGGCCAATCCCAACACCGTCCTGTGGGCCGGCATGAGTCAACCGCTGTGCGAACTGATCTGCGAACTGGTCTCTTCCAAACGGATCTACGTCCACCCGGCCGACGCCGAGCGGTACAAGTCGATCCAAAAGGGACTGCGGTTGCCGGTCCTCAAGGAACCCACCGACAACCGCCTGCCCCGTGCCTCATGGTTGCCGAGTTCCCTGCGCTGTGCGCCGCATCCCGTCCACGCCGCGCGGCTGGCCCGCATCGGCCGAATGAAGCTCGGAGGGGGATGACTGGGAGACGTTTAGCCGCAACGCCAACGGCGTGCGTGCGATTTACGGTTCGCCCCCCATCTGCGCCCACGCCGTTGGCGTTGGGGCTAAACATAGGACGTCTCAATCCCGGCCGACTCCCAGCGCGTCCGCCACGCGATTGATGTAGTTGAACCAGGCGGCGATCAGCGTGATCTGCAGGATGCCCTGATCGTCGAACCCCACCTCGTGCAGTCGCGTGTGGTGGTCGCGCGTGATCGCGGTCGCATCGCGAGTGACCTGGATCGCGAAGTCGACCATGACACGGTCGGCAGCGCTCAGTTCAGCCGAATGAGGATCAGCGTGGATGGCCTGCACGAGGGCGTCGTCACCCGTGGCCCGTCGCAGGAACTCGCGGTGCGAGACGCTGCAATAGTGCGTGCAGTTTTGTTGCGAGACCACCGCCGCAATCAATTCATGCTGCCGGCGCGTCAGCGGCAGGTTCGGATCCATCAGCGC
>JANMLE010001649.1:0-2935 GCA_031372385.1 Planctomycetota bacterium
AGCGGCTGCCGAGATACGACGCGAACGGCGGAGTGTACCGGGCGGCGGGTCGTCGGGTGCTCAGCAGGAACGGCAGCATGATGTTGTCGGGGACCGATTGGTGCGGCTTCGGTCCGCGTCGCAAGTGATCGTAATAGTTGACCACCGACCCGAAGAATGGCTGGTGCATCGGATGCGTCAGGGTCTCTTCGAGCGGCACGCTTCCTTCGGGAGCCCCCGTCGTCGCGTACTGCATGCCGTGAAAGTTCCAGGGATGGTTGAGCGATCGAACGACGGTGACCCGGTCCATCACCGTGGCCATGTTCGGCAGATGCTCGCACAGGAGAAGGCCCGGCAGCGAGGACTCGATCGTCTGCAATTGCCCGCGGACTTCCACGGGTGCCTGCGGCTTCATGTCGAGCGTTTCGAGATGACTGGGCCCACCAAACAAGTAGAGCAGGATCACGTTCTTCGCCCGGCCGAAGCCCGGCAGCAGCGAGTCCGAGGACGGCTCCGCCGTCGTCTCAGCCTGCGCTGACTGAGGCAGCGCGGGGAGGCCGACGCCGAGCAGACTCAGTCCGCCCACGGACAACAGGTCGCGGCGCGTGACGCCGCTGCACAACCGCTTCGGTCCGCCGAGCACCTGCAACATCGCCGTCTCCCGGAGAGCATCTCCACTGGAATCATTCAGCCGACAGCGTAACCAGCGAACAGACCGACGCCAATCTCACTGTCCAGTAAGGCGAACGGCGAGAGTTGTCGCATCCAACCCGCGGTCAGGGAAGACGAAGCGGGAACCACGAATCTCACGAATAGCACGAATCTGAAAAGGAGAATGCGGCGGACCTCGTTGCTCCACATATTCTTCGCTCTTCTGCTTCCTCTTCAGATTCGTGTCATTCGTGAGATTCGTGGTTTTGTTCCTGGGTCTGCGGCGAGCGGCAAGAGTTGTTGTACCGGACCCGCCATCGGGCAAGCCGACCGTTGCCGTTCGCCTCATGCCTCAAGCGGTAAACGATCACACCGCATTAAAGCCCGCGACCGGGTCCGGCGAAAACAGAAAACCGGAGGGAGTCGTTGGATGACTCGCCTCCGGTTTGTTTTCTGACAGCGTTGATCGTGCTCAGCCACTCGCCTCCTGCGGGGTGGCGTCGGGCACTCTCGGTTGAATCAGGCACCCGGTGCGGCGCAGCCAGGCTGAGCACACGGGTCGGTCGGGCAGCAGGTCTGAACCGGAACCCGGCGGCAGACCGTGCGGGGGACGCAGCGAACCTTGGTCTCAGTGATCTTACGCGGCACGCAAGTCGTCTTCGTCACCATCCGGGTCTCGCAGACCTGGCGGCAGGTCGTGTAGGGGACGCGGCGTGTCCGGACTTCTTGGGTCATCGTGCAGGTCGTGTACGGAACCTTCTTGGTGATCGTCTCACAGGTCCACGAGCAGGTCGTGTACGGAACCCGCTTCGTGATGCACTGCTGTTCATAGCGAACGCAGGTGTAGGGAACCTGCTTCACATTGGTGACCGGAACCCGGCGGCAGACCGTGTAGGGTTGCTGGCAGTGACGAACTTCCTGGACCATCCGCGTGCAGCAGACATTGCGCATTTCGGTTCGGGGAACCCAGCGGCGGCAGCAGACCGTGCGGGGCATCTGGCAGCATCCCGTGGCCGAGGTCGAGCAACTGCCGGGAACGGCACAAGTCGGAGCACAGACCGGACCGGGGATCACCTTCGTCTCCGTCACCCAGTCGCCCGTGCAGACTTGGACCTGGCGGCTTTCGGTGACCGGCTTGCAGACGGTGTAGCAGACGTCGCGGTAGCAGGTTTCCGTTTCCGTCTTGTACGTGGTGCAGCAGACCTCGCGGCACTTGGTTTCGTAGACCGGCTTGCAGATCGTGCAAGTGACGTCGCGGTAGCAGGTCTGGTAACACGGCTTGCGGACGGTGCAGCAGACGTCGCGGTAGCAGGTCTGGTAGCACGGCTTGCAGACCGTGTAGCACTCGTCGCGATAGCAGGTTTCGGTCACGTTGCGAGTGCAGGTCACCGGAATCTGTTCCGTGCATTGCTCGTAGACGGTGCGGCAGCAATTGTAGGTTTGCGGCTCCCAAACGGTTTCACGAACCGTCTGATAGCGGGTGCCGCAGCAGCGCTTGGCGGCGCAGTAACTGCCGCTGGGTGCGCAGGCGTCGGTGGGGCAGCACTTCGCGCTGGCCGCTCCACAGTAGAACGCGTCGGCTTGTGTGTCAGAGGCCAGGGTCAGCAAACCCGCGGCCAAGAGGATCCAGGCGGTGTTGTGTCTCATTGATCGATCCTTGTCCCTGTCAGAACGGCGAATTCGAGCTCTCAGTCAGTTGTGATTCAGCAACGTGCGCGCAGAACTCGATCCCTCGTCCCTAGGAATCGGCCCGCAAACCCATCCTGCTTGAGCCAAAGCGCGCAATTTCGCGCCGCGATCCCTCGCTTCGTCCTCCACTGGGTCAACAGCAGCCCCCAAATCCCTTCACATTCAGTCTCCAACAGTCTGCGAGGGATGAACGGAACTCCCTTTGAGGGAATGCTTCCGGATACGACATCGGCTGTCGGCGGCAAGGCACTTCGCAACAAACCTGTCGAATTGGCGATACGACGCAGCTTGCCTTCACCTTACGACCAGCGCGTCAGGAAAAGATCCTCAACGCCCGGAATGATCAGCACATTCCGCCGATGGCGGACGCTCGCCGGACGCGGGTACACTCTCCGCACCACGCAGACTGCTTGATCTCGCGGGTTGTTGCCGGACAGATCTGGCGGTTGAAGAAGTTGGGCAGTTGATGTTGATGAGGATCACTGAAGGGGACACCGAATGAGATTCGCGATCTGTCAGGAACTGTTTGAAGGCTGGGAGTGGAAACGGCAGTGCGAGGCGATCGCCACCATCGGCTACACGGGGATCGAGTTGGCCCCGTTTACTCTGGCGAGTC
>JANMLE010001674.1:0-1420 GCA_031372385.1 Planctomycetota bacterium
GTTGAACGTCAGGCCGAGCATCGCCTTGGACGTGTGCTCGACGGTCTCGTCCAGCCAACTGGTGCGGTTGAATTTGAAGTACTGTCGCGCGAGGAAGCCGCCCGCCCGCAGCTTGTCCAGGTCGTTCGGATACAACTCGTCGGCCGCGAGCATTTCGCGCAGCATCTGGTCGTAGCCCTTGTCGGCGTTGAGCGACTCAACGATCCAGTCGCGCCAGTGCCAGATGTGCTTTTGCGAATTGCGGACCTCGGCCCCCAGTCCCCACCAGTCGCTGTAGCGCCAGATGTCCATCCAATGCCGGCCCCAGCGCTCGCCGTAGTGCGGGCTGTCGAGCAGCCGCGTCACAATCCGGTCGTACGCTTCGGCCGAATCATCGGCGAGGAACGCATCGAGCTCTTCGCGCGTTGGCGGCAAGCCGACTAGATCGAGAGAGACACGCCGCAACCAGACTCGTTTGTCGGCCGGCTTCTGGGGTGTGATGCCACGCTTCTGATGTTCGGCGGCGATGAACGCATCGATCGGGTGTCTGACCCACGCCGTGTTGGCAACGTCCGGGACCGCGGGTCGGACGGGAACCCGGTAGGCCCAGTGGTCGCGCGGGTCTCGTTCGGGCTGTTCACCGGCAGGAGCCTTCGCCCCCTGGGCGATCCAAGATTTCAACGCGGAGATTTCCGCAGGCTTGAGCGGCTCGCCCTCGGGGGGCATCCGCTCCGACTCGTCGGCGGCGGAAACGCGCTTGAGCAGCAGGCTGCCCTCCACGTCGCCCGCCTTGATCGCCGCCCCGGTGTCGCCCCCCTTGCTCGCCAGCCCGGCCGTGTCCAGCCGCAGCCCGGCTTCCTGTTTGAGCACCCCGTGACACGCATAGCAGCGCGCCTGCAGCACGGGCTTGATCTGCCGCACGTAGTCCACCGCGTCCTCGGCCGCACAGGGGATCGCCAGCACCACGAACAACATCGCCATCGACAGAATTCTCATGCGCGGGTTCCGTCAGCAACGGGGCAGGGATCGAGCAACGGGCCGGGGATCGGAGGTCGCCAAGGGTGACAAGATAGCATCCGCGACAATGCTGGCGATACCGGCAACGCACGACAGAGTGGGATGAGGAACAGTAACGACTGGCGCCCGACCGGCGGCATTTGAGGTTGTGAAATTTTGTAGCGTGGGTTTCAACCCACGCGAGGTGTCGTACTGCGTCGGCTAAAGCCAACGCAACAGCTTGTGCTGGAGCGCGACTGAACCCGAAAGTTTCACACGCTCTTTGGAGTGCGGTGCCCCAACACCGCTTTGGCATTTTTGTTTTTTCCTGACTCTACCGGATTGCATGTGTCGCAGTTGCCCAAGGGGTCGGGAGTCTTTTTCAGGTCGGCGAAAACGCTGCTCGGATATCTCATGTGGTTAATTCGCCGACCTGAAAAAGACT
>JANMLE010001705.1:0-2433 GCA_031372385.1 Planctomycetota bacterium
TCTTCCAGCCGCTGCATCTGCTTGACGATCTTTTCGAGATGCTCGCCGGTCACTTCATCGCCGTTGGGAAACACGACCCGGCTGCCATTCAGCCCCAGCGTGATCAGCTCGGCCACCATCCGCTCATGCGTCTTCACATACCGCGTCTTGTTGCGCTGCGTCACCTTGTAGAGCGGCGGCTGGGCGATGTAGATGCAGCCGTGTTCGATCAGGGCCCGCATGTGCCGGAAGAAGAACGTCAGCAACAGCGTGCGGATGTGGCTGCCGTCGATGTCGGCATCGGTCATCAGGATGATCTTGCCGTAGCGCCTTTTGGAAACGTCTTCGAATTCGGCCATCGGCGGAACGCCGACCGCCTTGAACAGGTTGGCGATTTCGGCGTTGTCGAGGATCTTGACGAGTTGCGCCTTCTCGACGTTCAGGATCTTGCCGCGCAGGGGGAGGATCGCCTGCAGGTTCGAATCGCGTCCGGTGTCGGCCGAGCCGCCGGCCGAGTCCCCTTCGACGAGGTACAGTTCGGTGGCGTCGAGTTCGCGGCTGCGGCAGTCTCGCAGTTTCTCGGGCAGACCGCCGGAAGTGAGCGCCCCTTTGCGGCGGACCATTTCGCGCTGCTTGCGCGCGGCTTCGCGCGCTTCGGCCGCGAGCAGCGCCTTCTGGCAGATCCGCTTGGCGTTCGCGGGGTGCTCTTCGAGGTACTTGGTGAGCACTTCATAGGTAATGCTCGACACGGCCCCTTCCACTTCCACGTTCAGCAGCTTGGTCTTGTTCTGCGATTGGAACTGCGGATCGGGGATGTTGACGTTGACGACGGCGGTCAGCCCCTCGCGGAAGTCGTCGCCGGTCGGTTCGAAGTCCTTGAAGAGGTTTTCCTTCTTGCCGTAGTTGTTGAGCGCGCGGGTCATCCCGCTGCGGAACCCGGACAGGTGCGTGCCGCCGTCGGGGTTGGGGATGTTGTTGTTCGTGTAGCAGCGGACGTTTTCGTTGTAGCCGTCGTTGTACTGCAGCGCCAGGTCGACGTGGGTGATGTCGACCTGTCCGTCGATCATGATGACTTCGGGGATCAGCGGCGTTTCCGTCCGGTTGAGATACGTGACGAATTCGCGCAGGCCCCCCTCGTAGCAGTGATCCTCGGTCTGCCCGGTCCGCTCGTCGGTGATCCGCTGCCTGACACCGGGGTTCTGGATGGCCAGTTCCTGCTGGCGCTTTTGCAGCGTGTCGTAGTTGTACTTCGTGTCGGGGAAAATCTCGGTGTCGGGCTTGAACGTCATGCGCGTGCCGGTCTCGTTCGACGTTCCCAGCCGCCGCAACGGACTGGTGACCAGGCCGCGCGAGAACTCCATCTGCCAGACGTGACCCTCGCGGCGGACTTCGACTTCCAGCCATTCGCTGAGGGCATTGACCGCCTTGATGCCGACTCCGTGCAGTCCGCCCGTTCCCTTGGCGTAGCCCCCCTGCCGGTCGAACTTCCCGCCCGCATGCGTGCTGGTCAGCACGACTTCGAGCGCCGGTTTGTTGCCCTGGTCCGGCATCGGCCCGACGGGGATGCCGCGCCCTTCGTCAGTGGTGGTCACGCTGCCATCGAGGTTGATCGTGACGGTGATGAGCTTGCCGAAGCCGCTGAGCGCCTCGTCGATGCTGTTGTCGACGACCTCGTACACCAGATGGTGCAGTCCGCGCGTGTCAGTGGTGCCAATGTACATGGCGGGCCGGGTGCGGATGCCCTCAATGTTGGTGAGTGCCTTGATCTGGTCGGCACCATACAGCGGCGCACCCGCCGTCGGTTCGGAGGTCGGTGCCGCAGTGGCATCGGCAGTCGGTTCGGTGGTCGGTTCGGTCAAGGATCAGTCTCCAAAGGTCGGGCGGAACGTGGATCGGGGAGGGGGATTCCCGGGTCGCCTACATTCCATTCAGTCGAAACTTCAAACTCTTCACGTTCAGGTGCGGAACCTGTTGTTTGAGCCGCAGCAGCAAATCGGCCGACTGGAATGCGGCCAGTTCATTGAGCAGCGGGGCACTCGACACCGAGATGGTCAGGACGCCCTTGGTGAGCTGCATCGGACGGGCTTGTGCCGCCAGTTCGTCGCCCGCGACGCGCTTCCACGCCGAGCGCAATTCGTCGTCACTGCGAACCCGCGCGAACCCGCGCAGCGCGATCAATTCGGCGAGCGCGACAGACAGCGGTTGGGGATCGTGAGCCATTCAACTAACCCGAAGCGTGAGCGAGGGAATGAAACCCCCATCGAACCAACCAGGCATGTTGATCATGGTGAAATGGGATGGCGGATTCGTGCGAAGAACTTGTCCAAGAACTACTCCGCGTTTGGGTCGGTGCTATCCCGATTCCGTCCCGTGGGGGGGGGGCGCGGGCGCAAAGGGGAGGGGCGGCCGCGCCCGCGGGGCGGGGGGCCCCCGGAGGGGGTGCCGCGGCGCGGG
>JANMLE010001800.1:0-1509 GCA_031372385.1 Planctomycetota bacterium
GATTCCTTGCCTCGGACACACCGCACACTGTATTCGTTGCCGCCAGAAACGAAAGCCCGCGATGCCGTTTGGCCCTCACCGAGTTGTCGGCACTGGCGTTACACTCCCCTTCGCCGTTGGCTCAGGGTCAAACGAAGCAGCCGTTCGGCCGCCACCCAAGAGTCAGAAGCAGAACCACAGATTTCACAGATGACACAGATCAGACGAAGACCAACTGCATTCTTCTCTTCCCTCTTCATCTGTGAAATCCGTGAAATCTGTGGTTACTCTCTTGCCTCTTCGTCGGGGTCATCGGCCGATTCCGAAATGCGAGCAGCACAAATTGAAGTTGGCAACTGGTGGTACGAGGCTGTAATTGAACGACCTGTTTTTCGAGATTCCCAGCGTGACAACCGCCGCCATTGAGCTCTGCCCAAACGCGACGGTGCCGGCGACGGTGATTGTCTTTCACCCGCGCGAGCGGCGGGCCAAATGTACTGTGCGCCCGTTGCGCGGCCGCGCGGACTTTGCCTTTTGCAATTTTCCCCGGATGCCCTACGACCTGGCGGGGTATGTGCGACTGGGTCTGGGCGGACCGGTGCTGGGTCGCGGCGACGCCGACCGCGGGCTGCTGGTGCTCGACGGAACTTGGCGGCATGTCGAGCCGATGCAGCGCGCCCACGCGGCGGTTCCGATCCGCAGCCTGCCGCCGCTGATCACCGCGTATCCCCGTTCGTCGAAGGTCCGGTCCGATCCCGATGGCGGGCTGGCCACGATCGAAGCGATCTACGCGGCCTATCGCCTGCTCGGCCGCGACACGACCGGCCTGCTCGATCACTACCATTGGGCCGCGGAATTCGTCGAACGGAATCGCGAATTTTGGCCGTCGGCCGATGGGGTTGAGCCCCACCAACCCGAAGCGTCAGCGAGGGACTGACGCGTTCCAGCCGATCATCGACTCCGTCCTCAGTCGGCGACCCCAGAAAATATGCGGTCTCCGCCATTCGTGTTGAAAATCGAAGAGGAGACCTTCGGTCAGCCGTTTCGGCGGGGTCAGGAGACCCGCGCCGAACATGCCGTCAACCAATTTGGCGGAGAGCCGTCAACCCCGTTTCTTTCGAGACCATCCGCACGCAACTTCACGCGCGCTCACTCTCCCCGACCGATCTTGTTCGACCGGATCGCTTCTGCAAGAATCTCGCCGCGCTGAACCCCCCTCATCCGCCGAATGACCCGCCGGGATTACTCCTTGTCTGGATCGCCGTCCCTCATGAGTCGCCCCGCCCCTCGACGACGTTCGACTTCCGGGGGCGGTCACCAATTGGCGTGTTGGCGCTGGCTCAATGGGACTCACGTTGGCCAAGTCACCCGAAGTGTCAACGAGGGAATAGCAGGGAATGGCTCCTCTCGATCGCCCTCGCTCACGCGTCGGGTTAGTACCGTGATTGCCATTGGGCGCTGGCTGGTCTGTGCGCTCTGCCTGCCGCTGCTGTGGGGCTGCCGAACCGCGGCACCGGCGCTGGTCGGGCT
>JANMLE010001104.1:0-3282 GCA_031372385.1 Planctomycetota bacterium
TGGAAGAGATCCGCCATCCGACCGGGCGCGTGGCGGGTTGGATTGTTGCCTGTCGCGCCGCATCCCGCAAGGCGGATGCAATCGGTCCCTGTGTGTTGCCGCCCTGCCGCACTTCGCCGAGTCGGACGATGTGACGAAGGCCGCATCGGGATGTGATAAGGCGACCGGCAGGAGTTGGTTTACCAAGTTGGAGGATGGGCACTCTTGCCCGTCCGGCTGTTCGCCATCAAGCTGGACGGGCAAGAATGCCCATCCTCCGGGTGAACGTTTCTTGCCGCTCGCCAAACGGCCACTTTGGGCTGTGTGATGAGGATCGTCAGGGAGCGGTGGGCTCGTTGGGAAGAGGTTCGACGACGGGGATTGGCGAGCCTGTTTCCAACAGGGATTGGATCCCTTCCAAGGTCTCGATTTGCAGGAGCGACCCGATGTCGGTGAGCGCGGTCCAGCGCAGCGACAGCGTGTTGATGTAGACGTTGATGGAGGTCAGCAGCGTCTGCTGGGCGTTCACGACCTCGACGAATGCGACGATGTCGGGTTGCTGTTGGTGTCGTTCGTAGAGGCCGCGGAAGGTTCGCGCCTGGTCGGGGAGGATGTTCTGTCGATAAAGCTCCGTCAAGTTGCGTGCGTTTTCGTAGCGTTCGACGGCGTCGGCGAGCCGGTTGGCCAGGTCGTTTTGGATGCGGGGGGCTTCCTGCGCGGTTTTCATCAGCGTTCCCTGGGCGTTGAGGATGTTGCCCTGGTTGCGATCAAAAATCGGGACGGGGACACCGACCTGCATGTTGTAGGTCGTCCGGTAAATGGGGCGCGTGGTCGAGTCCTTTTGGAGTGCCATGTAGAACAGCAGGTCGGGGACGACGTTCAGTTCTTGCAGCCGCAGGTTGGTGCGGGCTTGCAGCGCGGAATTGTGGGCGGCCAAAACATCGGTATGGTTGGCGACCACATAGGCCAGGGTCTTGTCGTAGTCGATCGACTCGATGGGGACATCGGCGACGCCGTCCAGGTATCCGGCCGGCAACTCGGGGACGCCGATGGTGGCCGCGAGTTGCCGCCAGGCGGAGTCATACCGGTTTCGCGCCTGAGCCAGTGCGGTGCGTGCTTGAACGGCCATCGCCCGAAGTTGAACCGGCTCGGACGTTGACACGATCCCCCCCTTCAACTGGTCCACCTGATTGCGGTAGACGCTGTCGGTGAAGGCGACCAGCGCTTCGGTGATCCGGACGTTTTCGCGGGCGATCAAGGCCGCGAAATAGGCGCCGCGGACTTGGGTGATCAGGTCGATGTGAGCCTTCTTCCGCATCAAGTCGGCGTTCCAGACGTCGGCATTGGCGACGGACTCGGCCAAGTCCAATTTGCCGGGCGTCTTGATGACGGTGCTGACATAGCCACCGTGATAGTTGGGCGTCCCTCCCGATCCGACCGTGTCCGCTTCGTAGCCCATCACGGGGTTGGGATGCAGCCCCGCCTGCAACGCGGCCCCGCGGGCCAGCGTCACCTGGGCTTCGGCCTGCACCAGAAGCGGGTTCGCCGCGAAGGCCATGGCTTGAAGCTGGTTCAAGTCATAGTGCAACCCGTCGGGTGTGTTCCTGACTTTGGTCGCGACGACTTCGGGCAATGTCCCGAAGATCAGTTCAATTTCCTCGGCGCGTTTCACGGGGTCCGCACTCAGGTCGATGGGGAGTGCGTCTGCTCCCGGCAGGTCGGACGGAATCTCCAATCGCCGCCGCTGGGTGCCGACCATTTCCTGCGGTTCCGAGGCGAGCGCGCGGACCGCTTCGTCCGCCGTGTCGTCTGACTCCCGTGCCGAGACCTGCATGACGGGTCTGAATTCGTCGTGGATGCGACTGCGCTGGCGGGGCCGGCGCAGTCCGGCATGAACGCTGGAGATCTGGCTGAACCCACCCGGTGCGCCGGAACTTTGACCCACGGGATCGGACGATTTGCGGGAGTCCCCGACGGGCGCTGGGTCGCGGGACTTCAGGCTGGACAGCGACGTCCTGGCCGCCTGGCAACCGGCCAGCAGGGACAGCACGAGCAACACCCTGCTGACGCGCTGCAACCGTCGTCCGAAATTAATGCCCACTTGAGACGACTCCGCGCAACCGACCGCTTGACCGGCGCAGGACGATGACGAATGGAACGATTCTGTTCGCTACTCCAAGGGTATCGACGAGGCCCAAGATACCGCTCAATCGAATTCCTCCCGTTGGCGCGATCGTAAGGTCTCGACTCTACCGGCTGGTCCTGATGGTTCGATTCTGCGGGCGAATCGAACCAGGCCAATGATGTCCCCGCGGCGGAATCCGCCGGACTCGAAACCGGTGCGATGCGGGCCGAAGCCAGCGGGTTTGAACAACAGCCGTTACGCGATTGTAAGCCGCCATCGATCTTGAGGCCGCTGTGCGATGATTGACAATGTTTGTAGAGTTCATGAACCTCACGCGGCCCGAGTTGAAATGATTGCCGTTCGAGCCGCGCCCGTCAGGAAGTGGAATTCAATGACCGCTTCCTGACGGGCGCGGCTCGGTCAAGCATCTCACTCGTGACCGCGTGGAGCATAAACAACCTGACTCAACGAAGATCGCATTCTGTCCCAGAGATTGAAGGACGGCCGATGGCTACCGCAACCGCAACCGAGCTTCATCCACCAAGCACGGCCATTCCGCGCCTGACCAAGATCTGGCGCGGTCTTTGGATGTTTGCGGCCGTCGTCGTCACGCTGGTGGTGGTCGTGTCGTTGTTGCGACCGCACGAGCCTGTTCACCCGTCGTCGGCAACCGACGCGCCGGCCGAAACGCTTGAGCCGATTCGAGTCATCTCCAACGGGTTGATTGCGATCTCGCGCGAGACACCGCTCAACAAGGAATTGACCGCCGTCAACATTGCCACCGATCGGATTTCGCTGCCGCTGATTTCGGTCAGTGGAACGATTGTGGCGCATGTCCGCGAAGGGGAGGGATCCTTCGAGGAACGCTGGCAATTCAACTCGTCCGAGTTATCCACGCTGTATGCCGACTTGTTGCACGTTTTGACCGAGATCGAGTTCGCCCAAAGCCAGTTGGCCAAGACGAAGGAGTTGGCCGTCGCGGAAACCAGCTATCTCGAAGCCAACGTCAAGCGGCTGATGTCGGTCCCCAGCGGCACCGTTCCCGAGACGCAGGTCTCGCAGATTCACACCGGGCAATTGTGCGAGGTCCGGTTCTACGGCTACCCCGATGTCGATTTTCCCGCCCAAGTGGAAACGATCAGTTCCACGCTGACTCCCGAGCGTCGGACACTGCGCGT
>JANMLE010001887.1:0-10839 GCA_031372385.1 Planctomycetota bacterium
TCGGCGGCTTTCACTTCCGAGTTTTTGGCGGCGATCTTGCCTTTTTTGTCGATGACGAACGTCCAGCGCTTGATGGTGGCGGTGCGGACGAAGGATTGGTCTTTGTCGTCGACTTTCACCTTGGCGGTGGCTTCTCCCAGCGTGTGGGGGACGCCGAACTTTTCGGCGACTTTACCATCGACGTCGGCCAGCAGGGCGAAGTTCAGGTTGTGGTGCTTCTTGAACAGCTCATGCGTCTTCACCGAATCGCCGCTGACGCCGACGACTTCGACGTCCTTGCTCGACAGCTTGGCCATGTCGTCGCGGAAGCCGCAGGCTTGCTTGGTGCAGCCGCCGGTGAAGTCGGCCGGGTAGAAGTACACGACAACGATTTTCTTGCCGACGTGATCGGCGGATTTCCAGTCGGCTCCGGTGTCGTCCTTGGCTTGGAAGACCGGCGCGGCGTCGCCGACCTTCAGGTCGACCGCATCGGCGGACCAAGCTTGGCCGAGTGACAGTACGACGAGGGCAACGGCGCATTGGGCGAACGATGTGGCGAACTTCATGGCTTTCGACTCCTGTGGGGGACTTGGAATTGCTGACCGGATTGCGGTCCGGCCCGCGAGAAACGTTCCCGGAAAAACATCAGCCTGCGGACGCTGGCGGCGTCCGCCACTGTGGATCGTCCGGGCTTGGTTGCCGTGGGGCGGGCCGCGTGTAGCATAGGGTGGCCTCAGATGAAGCTCAACCGCCGGAATCGATCATGCCCACCTCGCAAGTCTTCTGGCGTCTGTCGTTGAGCCTGACTCTCTTCGCGCTGCTGTCGGTGCTGGTGTGGGGTCTCTTTTGTGGAACCCCGCCTGCCGACAATGATCCGGTGGGACTGATTTCATGGCGATGGCGGTGCGCGAGCATGGGACTGGCGACGTTGTGTTCCGCGTTGCTGATGTCGCGGATGCTGATGCGTCCGCTCACCGAACCACTCGGGGCGCTCGATCGGGTGGCCCGACAGTTGGCTCAGGCGGCTCCGTCGAACGAAGAGCCCGAAAACCCGGACAGGAATCGCGAGCCGACCGGCGAGATCTTTCACGACGTCAGCCAACAAGTCGCCGTCCGCATCGCCAATTGGCAGGCCGAGCAGCAGCGGCTCGAACAAAGCCATGACCGGTTGGCGCTGATCCTGGAAGCGATGGTGGAAGGGGTCATCGCGGTGGATCGCGAGCAGCGGATCCTGTGGGCCAACACCGCCGCCGTGCGACTGCTCGACCTGAAATCCGACCGTGTTTCGGCGCATCCCCTGGAGTCCGTCCGTCTGCCGCGACTGCAGGAGTTGGTCCAAGCGTCGATTGCCGGTGCCGATCAGCACCGTTTGGAATTCGCGGTGCCACGGACTCAGTCGACGCTGGTGGCGGTCGTTTCGCGGCTGCCCGGCAGGCCGTGCCCTGGAGCCGTGATCGTGCTGCACGATGTGACCGATCTGCGCCGTCTGGAAAACCTGCGGCGCGAATTTGTTTCCAACGTGTCTCACGAACTGAAGACGCCGCTGGCCACGATCTCGGCGTATACCGAGACGCTGCTGGACGGGGCGTTGGAAGATCCCGCGGTGAATCGCGGGTTCGTGACGCGGATCGAGGAGCAGGCCGAGCGGCTCAACACGCTGATCCTGGATTTGCTCGAACTGGCCCGCGTGGAAACCGACGAGCATGCGTTCGAAATCGAACCCGTCGACATCGGGAACGTCGTGCAGGCCAGCGTCAACGAACACCTGAACATCGCCCAGTCGAAGAATCTCCATCTGACAGCCGTGCCGCCACCGGGAGCTATCTGGGGTTTGGCCGATGCCGGCGGGCTCCGGTCCATCGCCGACAATCTGCTCGACAACGCCATCAACTACACGCCGCCGGGGGGCGACGTGACGGTCCGCTGGTGGCGCGATGCCGACTGGGTCTGCGTCGAAGTCCGCGACACCGGCGTGGGGATCGCCAAGGAGTTCCAGGCGAGGATCTTCGAACGATTCTTCCGCGTCGACCGGGCCCGTTCGCGCGAAGTGGGCGGAACCGGGCTGGGTCTGTCGATCGTCAAGCATCTGTGCCAGGTCTTCGGCGGAGAGATCAGCGTGAACAGCCGGCTTGGCCACGGCACCACGTTCACCGTGCGCCTGCGGGCTGCCGAGTCGTGAGTCGTCTGCGGTGAACAGCTCTGTTCGCGCACTGCCGGGCCATCGCAATTTGCAAAGTAGGGTGGGACCAGCTCGCTTCGAGCGCCGGCCCACCATCAGGAAACATCGAGAGATGCTGGTGGACCGGCGCGGCGAAGCGCCCTGGTCCCACCCTACATCCTGCCGAGCGTTACAAAAGGCAATGTCCCTGTTCGCGCATGCGGTCCGTCTTGCAAGATTGCGCCCGACATCCATAAGATGACGCCGATGCCGTGGGCTCGCTGTCGAAGAGCGCGGGCATCATTCGTGCGAAACCCAGAATCTCAACGTTGGATTTTTTCCCGGAGTCTGATTTGGATCCGAAACCGAAGATGGCCTTCATCCATTCCAGACCGTACCTCATCGCGGGAATGTTGATCTCCGGTGCCGTGGCGTGGCCGGTAGTGGCGAGCGCTGACCTGCGGGTCACCCCCAACGCCGTGCGGATTGATCGGCCGGAAGATTCGCAGCAGATTCTGGTGTCCGATGTTCAGGGGACAGTGACGCGCGATGTCACTCGGGCAGTTCAATATGAAGTGAAGCCGCCGTTGATCGTGCGCGTGGACTCGGACGGGTTGGTCCACCCGCTCGCGGAGGGAACGACTCAACTGGTGGTCCGATCCGCGGGTGCGGAGATTGTCGTACCGATCACCATCGCGGGATTGAATCAGCCGACACCGGTGTCGTTCCAGCATGAGGTGCAGCCGATTCTGACGAAGGCGCGGTGTAATTCGGGCGGGTGTCATGGCAAGGCGGAGGGGCAGAACGGTTTCAAGCTGAGCCTGCTTGGTTTCGACAACGGTTACGACCACGATGCACTCACCAAAGAAGGCAAGGGCCGCCGGCTGTCGATGTCGGCACCGCAGACCAGCCTGCTGTTGCGGAAGGCAACCGCCGAAGTGCCGCATGGCGGCGGTCGCAAGATCGAGCCGGGCAGCCCGCAATACAAACGGGTGCTGCGCTGGATTGCCTCGGGCGCGCCCGCCTTCGTGCCGGACGAGCGGCAGGTGGTCTCGGTGGAAGTCGAGCCCGCTGAGTTTGTCATGACCCCCGGCGGCACTCAGCAACTTCGCGTCTGGGCGATCGACGACAAGGGACAGCGGCGCTGTGCGACGGTCGAAGCCGATTACATCTCGAATGCCCCGCACATTGCCGACGCAAACCCGCGCGGCTTGTTGCAGGCCGGCGAGATCCCCGGCGAGGCTGCCGTGTTGGTTCGATACCTGGGTCATGTCGCGGTCTGCCGGGTCGCACTGCCGCGACCCTCCGGCGTGTTTCCCCGGCCGCCCGAAACCAACTTCATCGATCAGCATGTCTGGAACAAGTTGACCCGGTTGGGCATCGCACCCAGCGAACCGATCGACGATGCCACGTTTCTGCGGCGCGTCTTCCTCGACGTCATCGGCACGTTGCCGACCGCGGACGAGGCGCGAAAGTTCTTGGCCGACACGGCACCGGACAAGCGAACCAAACTGATCGACGCGCTGTTGCAGCGGCCCGAGTACGCCGAGTACTGGGCGATGAAGTGGTCGGACCTGCTGAAGGCGGACAAGCTGAAGATCACGCCGCAGGGAACGGTTGGGCTGACTCGCTGGTTGCGCAAACAATTCACGGCCAATCGCCCCTACGACGAGATGGCCCGCGAGATCCTGACGGCGCAGGGACCGGTGCAGGAAGAGGGGCCCGCGGCGTTCTTCAAGTCGCTCGACGCGCCGGAAGTCACCAGCCGCGCGGTCAGTCAGTTGTTTCTGGGGGTGCGGATCGAATGTGCGCAGTGTCATCACCAT
The DNA here is from genome assembly GCA_031372385.1 of Planctomycetota bacterium. Lineage (GTDB taxonomy): Bacteria > Planctomycetota > Planctomycetia > Planctomycetales > Planctomycetaceae > Schlesneria. The sequence continues at coordinate 3,964 of JANMLE010001887.1, forward strand.
CCCAGCGAACGTTGGAGCCAGGATGATTACGCCGGTCTGGCGGGGTTCTTCTCGGGAACAACTCTTAAGAAACTTCCGGACGGAACCGAAGCGGTGGTCGCGCGCGGTGGTGTTGACCAGAAGCATCCGCGCACCGGTGAGCTGGTTCCGGCTCGGGCACTGGGTGCCGCGCCCGCCGACTTCACCAACGTCGTGGATCGACGCCAGACATTGGCCGCATGGATGACGGCGCCCGACAATCGGTTCTTCGCGCGGGCGATCGCCAACCGAATGTGGTCGCACTATTTTGGCCGGGGCTTGGTCGAACCGATCGATGACATGCGAGTCACGAATCCCGCCACCAACGAACCGCTGCTCGATGCGCTCGAAGCCCATCTCAAACAACAGAAGTACGACTTGAAGGCGTTCACCCGAACGCTGCTGATGTCGCGCGCGTATCAACTCGGTTCCGCCATTGATGCCAACCGGGATGACCGCCAACACTTCTCGCACGCGCGCCCCAAGGCGGTCCCCGCGGAAGTGCTGCTTGACGCCATCAGCCAGACGACCGGAGTCCCCGAGAAATTCAACGGCTGGCCCGAGGGTGTGCGGTCGATCCAAGTCTGGGACAACCGGATGCCATCGTACTTCTTCCGCATCTTCGGCCGTCCCGTCCGGGCCACGGTCTGCGAATGCGAGCGGAGCAACGAACCGAGCATTTCGCAGGCGCTGCACCTGCTCAACTCCCCCGAAGTGAACGCCAAGATCGCCCACCGTCATGGAACCGCCCGCAAACTGGCGGATTCGGCACTGTCGGACGATCAAATCACCGATGAGATCTACCTGGGGACGCTCAGCCGCTTCCCGACCGACGACGAGCGGCAACTGATGAAGTCCGCGTTTGAAGCCGCATCGGGCAACCGCCGCATCGCGGTCGAAGACATCCTCTGGTCCGTGCTGAACACGAAAGAGTTCCTCTACAATCATTAGCCGATGCGTAGGACAGGTTTCTTACCTGTCCGTTCTTTTGCTCGTTTTTTCGATCAGTCATCAACCGCCCGTTCGGTTGTTCCACGTCCGTTCCGCTACGGACAGGTAAAAAACCTGTCCTACGTGGCCGCAAAGGAGTTGACCATGTTTCGATTCGAATTGCCCGGTATCCCGCAACGGTTGTGCAACGGCCTGACTCGCCGCCAGACTCTGCGGCTGGGTGCCACCGGATTGTTCGGCGGGTTGACGCTGCCCCACTGGCTGCGCGCGGAAGACGCCGCCAAGTCGAACGGCCCGTTGCGCAACGTCAAGGCGAAGTCCTGCCTGTTCATCTTCCTCGAAGGAGGCCCGCCCCAGCAGGACATGTGGGATCCCAAGCCGGACGCTCCCGTCGAGATCCGCGGTCCGTTCCAGACCATCACCACAAAAACACCCGGAGTGATCTTCGCCGAGCACTGCCGCGAGTGCGCGAAGATCACCGACAAGTTCACGATCGTCCGCAGCCACACTCACACCGACAACGGGCACGCGACCGGATACCACTACGTGATGACCGGCCACCGCCCGACGTTTGCCGACGGCGAGTATCCGATTCCCACGAACGAACTGTTTCCGTCACTGGGATCGATCGTCAGCCGCGAACTGGGATCGAACGGAACCGTGCCGCCGTACATCAACATGCCGCATCCGATGTCCGCGGGCGGCCCAGGCTTCTTCGGTGCCGAGTACGCGCCGTTTGTCATCGAAGCCGACCCCAGCCAGCCCGACTTTGAAGTGCGCGACCTGGGTCAGGTCGAGGGCTTGTCGGTGCAGCGGTCCGAACTGCGGCAGCGACTGTTGGCGGGCTTGGAAAAGCGGCAGCCCCGCACGGGACGGGCCGCGGCGATGGGAACCTATTACCAGAAGGCGCGTGACTTGATGACGTCGCCCGAAGCCCGCAAGGCGTTCAACCTTCAATCCGAACCGGCCAACGTGCGCGAGTCGTACGGCATGTCGCAGATCGGGCAGAGCGTGCTGCTGGGCCGCCGCCTGGTCGAAGCGGGCTGCCGGTTCGTCGGGATCGATGCTCCCGGTTGGGACGTTCACTTCAACTGCTTCCCCAGTTTGCAGGGCGACCTGATTCCACCCGCCGACAAGGCGTTCGCCGCGTTGATCATGGACCTCGAACAACGCGGACTGCTCGACAGCACGCTGGTGGTCATGATGGGCGAGATGGGCCGCACGCCGCGCGTGAACGCCCAGGCGGGCCGCGATCACTGGTCGATGGCCCAGTGCATCCTGTTCGCCGGCGGTGGCGTCAAGCCGGGTCAGATCATCGGCTCAACCGATGCCCAGGCCGCGTATCCAACGAGCGATCCAGTCAGCGTCGCCGACCTGTTGCGCACGATTCACACGCTGCTGGGGATCGATGCCGACAAGGAATACGCCGACCCGCTCGGGCGGCCCGTGCCGCTGGTGAGTGGCGGGAAGCTGATTCCGGGATTGATTGTCTAAGACAAGGCGAATTGAAAAATGCGAATTGCGAATTGCAAATTCCAAATTGGAAGAGGACTGCATCCGCGATTGATTCGCCTCTTCATCTTGATTGCCGGCGCTTCGCCGTTATGCGCCTCACCATCTTTCGCGCAGTTGGCTCCCGAGATCGGGTATGTCCTGCCCGCGGGTGGCCGGGCGGGGACGACGGTGGATGTTGTGCTCGGGGGATACGACTGGACTCCCGATATGCAGGTGTTCGTGCATGATCCGCGCATCAAGCTGGAAATCGTCGGCAAGGCGTCGGGCGTCCTGATCACCGAGCCGCCGTACTGGTTTGGATACAAGGCCCGCGGTTACGCGTGGCCGTTGGCCCGCGAGATTCAGGCACGATTGACGATTGCTGCCGATGTTCCGCCGGGGTTGGTGCGATGGCAGGTGGCCAATGCCAACGGAACCTCGCCGGTCGGACAACTCGTGATTGGCAACGTTCCCGAAGTCGGGGAGGATCCCCAACGCAAGTCGGCTCAGGAACTGCCGGCGCTGCCGGTCACGGTCAGCGGACAGATCCGCCGCATCGAGGAAATCGACCGCTATCGGTTCAGCGTTCCCAAGGCGGGGCCGGTGACGATCGAACTCTTGGCACGCCGGATCGGTTCGCCATTGCATGGGATGCTGAAAGTCCTCGATCCCGCCGGTCGCGTCGTGCTAGATGTCGCCGACACCGAGGGACGTGATCTCAATGTCACTATGCCTGCGGAGGCGGGTGTGTCGTACGAGTTGAGTCTGCACGACCTGGACTTCGCGGGCGACCGATCGTACGTCTACCGGTTGACGTGGACCGCCGCGCCGCGTGTCGTGGCAACTTATCCCGCAGCCGGACAGCGCGGACAGACGCGGCCGATTGAGTTTGTCGGGATCGGCCTGGCCACCGGCGGTGACAAGCTGGAAAGTGTGTCCCGCGATGTGGCGTTCCCGCCGAACCCCGAAGCCACGTCGATCGACTACGCCGTGGTGACTCCGTGGGGGACCGCGAAGCCCGTCAAGTTGCTCGTGACGGATCTGGAGGAGACCGTGGAACCGGCCGCGGGCGGGTCCGTGTTGGCGGCTCCCGGAGCGGTGACCGGTTCGATCGAATCACGCTTCGGCTCGGACCAGCATTCGGTGACGCTGACCAAGGGACAGATTTGGGAGATCGCCGCGCAGGCGCGCTCGCTGGGGTCTCCGTTGGATCTGGAACTGACCCTGTTCGGTCCGGACGGCAAGCAGGTCGCGACGAACGACGACGCGCCCGGCACCACGGATTCGGAACTGACAGCGACAGTTCCGGCCGACGGCGCGTATCGCCTCGTGGTCAGTGATCGGTCCGGCAAGGGCGGCACCAAGGCCGCCAATTACCGGCTGAGTTTGAATTCACCCAAGGACGATGTTGAACTTTCGCTGCCGGCCCAACTGAGCATCGTGCTGGGGAGTCCGGCCAAGCTGGCTCTGAAGGCGACTCGCAAAGGGGGCTTCAAGGGGCCGATTCCAGTGACGTTGACCGGCCTGCCGGCGGGCGTCACCGCTCCCGAGAATCTGGTCATCGCCGAAGGAAAAGCGGATCTCGCCATCGATCTGACCTGTGCCGCGGACGCTGCGGTCACCGCGTCACTCTGTTCGGTGACGGCCACGCCGCAGATTGGCGGTCAGGTCGCATCGCGTTCCGCGGGACCGGTGTTGGTCGCGATCACCATGAAGCCCCGTTTCAAACTGACCCCCGAAGGCTTGGACGACGTCCGCAAGGTTCATCGCGGCAGCACGTATTTGTTCCCGATGTTGATCGAGCGACTCGAAGGCTACACGGGGCCGATCAACTTGGAGATGACCGCGAAACAACAGCGGCACCGGCAGGGTCTGGCCAGCGATGAGTTCGTCATCCCGCCGGATGCGAAGCGGATCGACTACCCGATCTTCGTCCCCGAATGGATGGAGACCACCAAGACCAGCCGCATGATCCTGAACGGATCGGCCCAGATCGCGGACCCGAAGGGAAACATGCGCACTCTGCTGCAACGCCAGGAACTGAGACTCGGCATCCTGCCAGAAGGGGCGCTGATGAAGTTGACTCACGGTGTCGGCGAAATCAAAACATCGCCCGGCGGCGAACTGACCATTCCGCTCGCACTGTCGATCGCCTCGGAACTGCGCGACCCGATCCAGATCACGGTTGTTCCGAATGAACAACAGCGCGGTCTGTTCACAGCCGAACCGGTCGCGCTCGCAGCCGGTCAGAAGGAAACCAAGTTCGTCGTCCGCGTGGCAGCGGAAGCCTCGTCGATCGGCGAGCAGGAACTGACCCTCCGCGCCACCGCCCTGCGGGACGGACGCTGGCCCGTCGTCGCCGAAACAACACTGCTGGTCAACATCGGCCCGAAGCCGTAGTGATCGTCCGTTTCAGTAGAGGACGTTTCCAGACCGTAGCCGCACTCGCCAGAGTGTGGGCGAGCGCAGTGACAACCCACGTTCTGGCGAACGCGGTTACGTCTGAGTTTGGTTTTGAAACTCGCCCGTTTCGGCCCTACCGAATCAGTCCGCCGCGCGCTGTCGGTACAAGAGCCAGGACCACCAGCCGAAGCTGGCGGCGGCCACGGCCAGCGCGGCGACTTGCAGTTCCTGCTTCAGCAGCGTGTCGTACAGACCGTGCAGGACCATCGCGATGCCGAGATAGAACACCACAAACGACAGGACCGTGTCCCAGCCAAAATCAACGTCCGACTGGCCCGGCAGATAGTCTTGGTTGTTGTACATCAGCAACGCGACGGACGACGCCCACACCGCGTGCAGGGTGACGCACGAGGCGAACCGGACCAGATACGTCAACCCGCCGGCGATCCCGTTGTAATAGTCGGACGAATACATGATCCCTTCGGAAACGCCAAAGCCGATGCCGCTGGCCAGTCCGATCAAGCACGCCGTTCGCCAGCCGGTTTGACGCGAAGCACCCAGATAAAAGGCGATCGGCAGCGCCTTGCACAGTTCCTCGCACAGACCGACGCCGCAGGTGAAACCGAGAAAGCTGAGTCCGAAGCCGGTCTGCCCGTCGGTCGCACAGCGATAGGAAAAGCCGATGAACTTCACGATGTAGAACAGCAGCACGAGGATGCTGCGTCCGCGGACATTGAACCCCAGCGTGAATTCCGCCACCCATTGAAAGGCGATCAGCAGCAGGATGCCGAGCGTTCCGATCAGCACGCCAAACAGGACCAGTTGACCCGGCCCCGTCTGCGTGCCGGGAAACATCGCGAGGATCAGCACCAGAAACACCGCGGCCGATGCCAGCGCGTAGACCCAGTGCAGGAACGTGTGGCGGTGCAGATGCGCTCCCGGCAGTTTCCCGTCGGGGAGTGTCGCGATGAATTCGTGAAACTGCTCTCGCGATTGGATCTGTTCGAGCTGACCGGCCAATTCGGGATGCTCGGCCAGCGCCGCCGCCAAGCGTTCGAGCACGGGTGGCGTCGGAAAGAAGATCGACAACGCGAGCGGAATCATCGCCAGCGCGAGCAGCCAGTGCCAATGTCCGCGATTTGTCCCGGTGGATTCAACTGGAAGCCGCGTCGCTTTTGACTTCTCCCTCTTCTTCGCCGGTCGACCGGCGCCTTCCGATCCGAGTTGAGTCACGAAGGTGACATCGGGATCAGATGACGAGGCGCCGGCCTTCCGAGTCTTGCGGCGCGGTGAGGCGGTCGGCAGTGAAGGCAGTTCGTCGATGTTGCCGAATTCATCCTCCTGCCGGCGTTCGGTCGAGGACTCCAGCGGTTGCGACCAATCGAAGTCCTGGTCGGACTCGGTCTGCGGTTGGCGCGCGGGTTCGGCGTCGACGGTCGATTGTGGCGGGGCCGGCTCGTCCAGCAGCGAGTCGTCCCACTCCGTGTCCGCCTGCGGGATCTGAACGATCGACTGGCACGACGGACAGCGGACCCGCTTGCCCGCCAGTTTGTCGGGAGCCTTCAGCGTCTTCTGACACTGCTGACACGTGACCTTGAACGACATCAATGGCTCCAGAACGCAGGGAAGTGAATCGGAATGGTGGATGGAGATCGGCGTTGAGAGCTCGCCATGACTTCATTCGTATTCATCTTTCTGCCTCTCTCTTTCTGTCTCCCCGCTTTGCCGGTACGGGAAGAAGAAGACAGAAAGAGAGAGGCAGAAAAATCATTGTGTCTCGCCGGCCTTACTCGGACGGAGAAACCGCACAACTCCGAAGCATGCGGTCGTACAAACTCAGTAGTTCCAAGTTTGCAGATTTCGCATTTGCACTTACTCCGAAGGAGTTGCGTCACATAGCCCAGGGTTGCGAGCGAAGCGAGCTACCCTGGGAAAAGGTTCAACCCAACCATGTACTCAACGGGGTTCCGTCATCGGTGTTTCTCGAAGGACGCAACCCTTTCAGGGTAG
>JANMLE010001890.1:0-3562 GCA_031372385.1 Planctomycetota bacterium
GTCGTCCCGCGGTCATAGCGGCGCGTCACCAGCCAGGCGTCTCCATTGGTGAGCTTGGCAACCACGAGCGGAGTCCCAATCGTGCGGCTCGCGCTGTCACCCGCTTCCTCCTCTTTTCTCGTTTCTCTCTTCTCGTTCCGGGTTTCGACCTTCCACCATTTCGAAAACCGCGCGTCGGTCAGTGTCCCTCCCTTGTCGGCGCGAAACTCGCGCAGCCACGGCAGTTCCAAACTGTTGCCCGCCACGCGCACACCGACGGACTCTTCCCCCGCTTCCGTTGCAACATTGAGAAGCTTGACCGGGAACAACGCGGCGGCGGGGGCATCCGGGTCGAGCGCGTAGCCCTCTTTCGGAACTTTGTCACCGAGGGTGAAGAGCAGGCCCCGGCCGCTCGCGACGGACCGTTCCAGCAGTGACTGCGTCTCGACCGGAATCTTGGCGACGTTGGCCAGCACGATGACCGCCGCGTTCCGCAGCGTGTCGACGTTCAGTTCGTCCGGCGTGAGGACCGACGGCTTGATCCAACTGACATCGGCCCCCCCGGCCGACAGAGCCGCCTTCGCGAAAAACGTTTCGCTCCGCGTCGGGTCCAGCTTGCGGTCGCCATCCACCAGCAACACCGGCAATGAATCCGTCACCACGACCGCGGCGTCCGAGCGGTTGTCCCCCGGCAACGCATCACTGTCCAGGATCACGCTGACGAGTTGCGAACCGGGCTTGTCGAATGCCCGTTCGAACTCCACCGTCGACTCGCCATCGGGAGTCAGATTCAACCGCAGGGTCTGATCGGCAAGCCGCTGGCCGTTCACTTCGACAAACACCTGCCGCGCGATCGGCGCGTTGCCGCCGCGATACCGCACCTTGCTGCTGAACCGGATCGGGACACCGGGGACCGCGAGTTCCCGCGAAAGCCGCAGCCGCTCGATGGTGAAGTTCGACGCGTTGCCCAGCTCACCTCCCGCGGCATCCATCACCCAGATCCGCGGCGGCACAGTCGATTGGGCCTTGAGATCATCGAGTCGCGCCCACAACGTTTCGTCGTCGGGCTTCCAACTGAGTGCCTGATGATCGGTGAGGACCAGCATTTCGCGCTGCAGGTTGGTCCCGCTCGCTAGGATCTGAATCCCCTTCGCAATCGCCTCGTGCAGATTGGCGGTTCCGCCCGGTGCCGGCAGATCGTCCAGCGCCTGACGAATCCGCTCGCGATCGCGCGTGGGACCGGCCAACGCGAGCCGAGGTTGTTCGCGCGCATCGAGCACCATCACGGTGTCACCCGCGCGAAGGTCCGCCACAAACTGCCGGGCCATCCGCACGGCGGCGGCCTGCGGCGTGCCGGTCCGTCCCTCCCAACCCATGCTGTACGAACCGTCGATCACGATCACCACATCGCGCGACGTGGATGACGCCCAACGTCCCAGCCACGATCCGTTGAACCACGGCCGGGCCAGCGCGATCGCCAGCAGCGCGATCAACGTCATCCGCGCCAGCAGCAGCAGCAAATCCTCCAGCCGCAGATTGCGCCGCGCACTCGGGTCCAGTTCGAGGAACTGCATCGCCCCCCACTCGACGGTGTCGTACTTCTTCCGGCTGAGCAGATGCGCCAGCACCGGCAGCAACACGCCCGCCAGGCCCGCCAGCATCCAGGGATTCAGGAAGAAGTGAAGCACAACGACTTCGGTCCGATCTGGGAGTTAGACCGATGTCGCACCGGGTTCGGACGTGGTCAGCTCGATCGGTTCGATCGCCGTCACGTGCAGCAGCGAACAAATCTTGAACCGTGAGGGAATGCCATCGCGGGTGTCGCCGATCCCGACGAGGATGTCGGATCGAGTGAGCATCGCCATTTCAGGATGACGAACTTCGTAGGATTGCCCACTCGACATCACCAGACGAAATGGCCGGAACGGCTTCTCGTGGAGCAGGTCATGAAACGTCTGCACGGTCATTTTGGTGAACCTTTGGGATTTGGAGTGGTGACCGAGTCTTCGATGGGATCTCCGCATCCGAAGAGGCCCTTGTTTCAGTCTGGTCGTGACGGTGGTGTCCGTCAACCTTGTTTGTCAGGCCGATGTTGGTCGAGCTGTCGCTTCCTTGCGGTGAATCTGAAGCGGAAGTATGAACGGTCCTCATCTCGCACGGGCAATCCCCTTTGCATTCTGATACTTCGGAGCCTCACATGCACTTTCCCGCCAAACTGGTTCTGGTCCTCCTGCTCGCCTCGTCCGTCGCGCCGGTTGACGCGGCCGTGCCGGTAAAAATCCACGACGTCGTCGTCTACGGCGGCACTTCGGCGGGCGTGGCGGCGGCGATTCAAGCGGCCCGGATGGGAAAGTCGGTGGTGCTCATTGAACCCAGTGCTCACATCGGCGGATTGACTTCGGGAGGGCTTGGCGCGACCGATATTGGGAACAAGGCGGCGATTGGCGGATTGTCGCGCGAGTTCTATCGTCGGATCGGAGCCCATTACCGCCAGCCGTCCGCTTGGAAGTACGGGACGCTCGACAGCTACATCGACAAGCGCCGGGCGGCCAATGAGGCAGAGCTGTGGATGTTTGAGCCGCATGTCGCCGAGAAGGTTTACCGCGAGTGGCTCGCGGAGCTTCATGTCCCGATCGTACAAGCGCGACTGAATCTCAAGGATGGTGTGAAAAAAGACGGCGCGCGAATTGTCGCGATCAAGCTGGAGGGATCGGAGGGTTGGGCTTTCGGCAAGATGTTCATCGACGCGACCTACGAGGGCGATCTGATGGCCAAAGCCGGTTGCCGTTACCACGTCGGGCGCGAGGCGAATTCCGTCTATGGCGAAACGCTCAACGGTGTGCAGGTGGCCCATGCCCGCAGCCATCAGTTCATCAAGGACATCGATCCCTACGTGAAGCCGGGAGATCCTTCCAGCGGTCTGCTGCCTCTGATTCAGGCCGGGCCACTCGGCAAGGACGGTGATGGAGACCGTCACATCCAAGCGTACAACTTCCGCCTCTGTACGACCGACGTCCCCGAGAACCGCCGGGCCTGGCCCAAACCCGAAGACTACGATCCGGCTCGTTACGAACTGCTGCTGCGCAACTGCGAGGCGGGCGATCACCGCGTCCCGTGGAACCCGATCTTCATGCCCAACCGGAAGACCGACACCAACAACAACTTCGCGATCTCGACCGACTTCATCGGGGCCAACTACGACTATCCCGACGGCGACTACCAGACCCGCGACCGGATCTTTCGCGAACACGTCCTCTACCAGATGGGATTGATGTACACGCTCGCCAACAATCCCCGCGTCCCGGAATCGGTCCGGTCGCACTTTCAGAAGCTGGGCTTGGCGAAGGACGAGTTCCAGGACAGCGACAACTGGCCGCATCAACTGTACGTCCGCGAAGCCCGGCGGTTGATCAGCGAATACGTGATGACGCAGCACAACTGCCAGGGCCGCCTGACCTGCGAAGACCCCGTCGGCATGGGAGCCTACAACATGGACTCGCACAACGTGCATCGCTACGTCACCAAGGATGGCAAGGTCCGCAACGAAGGAGACATCCAAGTCGGCGTGTCGCCGTACCCGATC
>JANMLE010001906.1:0-1317 GCA_031372385.1 Planctomycetota bacterium
CAACTGCTGACCGACGCGCGGCAGACGTTCGACGAGATCGAATCGGCCATCACCGCGGCGCGGACGTCGATTCATCTGGAGTACTACATCTGGCAGCCCGACAAGCTGGGGACCGAGATCCGCGACCTGTTGATCACCAAGGCCCGCGACGGGGTCCGGGTGCGGTTTCTGTACGACGCCATCGGCTCCGGGCGGTTGACCAAACGGTTTCTCGGGCCGATGCGCGACGCGGGAATTCGGGTCGCGACGTTTGTCCCCGGGCAGTCGCTGCGTGAACGGTGGTCGATCAATCTGCGCAGCCACCGCAAGATCATCATCGTCGACGGCGAGGTCGGCTTCACGGGGGGAATGAATGTCGGGGACGAGTACCTCGGCAGGGATCCCTTCTTCGGCGTGTGGCGCGACACGCATCTGCGGTTGCAGGGACCGACGGTGCTGCAGCTTCAGGAAGTCTTCGCGACCGACTGGCACTATGCGACGGGACAGGAACTGGGCGCGGACGAGTTCCCCGCCCCGATCGAACTGGGAAGCGACTGTGCCCAGGTGATCGCGGGCGGGCCGGATACCGCCGGCGAAGCCTTTCACTCGCTGATGTTCGCGGCCATCAACCGGGCGGAACGACAGTTGACCCTGTCGACGTCGTACTTCGTGCCGACTCCGGCGCTGGTCAGCGCGTTGGAAGTGGCCGCCCTGCGCGGGGTGCGCACCCGCGTGATGCTCTCGGGACCGAAGACCTACTGGGCGACACGTCACGCCGCGCGCGGCTACTACGACACGCTGCTGGCGGCGGGGGTCGAGGTCTATGAGTACCAGATCGGACAGTTCCATCCCAAGGTGCTGGCGGTCGACGGTTGCTGGTCGCTCGTCAGCACCGCGAACTTCGACGTCCGCAGCCTGTACCTGAACTTCGAGGTCGGTGTCATCCTGTACGACACCAGCCTGGCCGAGCAACTGGAACACCACTTCGAACAGGACATCCCGAACGCCCGGCGCATCGACCTCGTCGCATGGTCCGGCCGCTCGACGTGGGAACGGCTGAAGGAAAGTTTCTGCCAGATGTTTTCACCTGTCTTGTGAAGCGATCGGCGGTTCCGAATTTACCCGCCACCGAGTTTGCCTCGGTGGTTCAACGGCCTTTGCGCTACTCATGAACGCCGGCAAATCCAGTAGCGCGAGAGCCGTCGAGCCACCGGGACAAGCCCAGTGGCGGGAAAGCGGACGCTTGCCATTCGCCATCGTTCACGGGGACTCCAAGGAACGCCGCCATGCTGAACCGAATTCTGGAACCGGAAGTGATGGACACCGTCGCCGAGGCGG
>JANMLE010000014.1:0-4110 GCA_031372385.1 Planctomycetota bacterium
CCTTCCAACGCATCGCGACGTGACTTCCTCAAGACCGGTGCGGCCGTTGCCGGAACGATGGGGTTGAACCTGACCATGAATGCCGGCGCGTTCGCCGCGGGTGGCGAACAACTCAAGGTGGGACTGGTCGGATGTGGTGGACGTGGAACCGGGGCCGCTCAACAGGCACTGACCGCGGATTCGCAGGTCAAGCTTGTCGCAGTCGGCGATGTGTTCGCGCCGCAGATCGAGAATGCCCTCGGCAGCCTGAAGACGAACAAACGGATCGCCGAGCAGGTCGCCGTCAGCGACGACAAGAAATTCGTGGGGCTCGAAGCGTACCGCCGGGTGATCGATCAGTGCGATGTCGTGCTGCTGGCGTCTCCTCCCGGTTTTCGTCCGTACCACCTGCGGGTGGCGGTCGACGCGGGCAAGCACATCTTCACCGAAAAGCCGATGGCGACTGATGCCCCCGGCGTCCGTTCGGTGATCGAGTCGGTCAAGATCGCCAAAGAGAAGAAGCTGGCGATGGTCGCCGGTTTTTGCTGGCGCTATGACTATCCCCGCCGCGAACTGTTCAAGCGGATTCACGGCGGCGAAATCGGCGATGTCCTGACGGTCTACGGGACGTATCTGACCGGACCGGTGAAGCCGATGCCGCCGGCCAGCACCCGGCCCCAGGACATCTCGGATCTCGAGTGGATGGTGCGCAACTGGTACAACTTCACGTGGCTCTCCGGTGACGGCTTGGTCGAGCAGGCGATCCACACGGTCGACTGGCTGCAATGGATCGCGAAGGACGTCCCGCCGTCCAAATGCACGGCGGTCGGTGGACGCCAGATCCCGGCCCACGGCGGAAACATCTTCGACCACATCGAAGTGAACTACGAGTGGGACAGCGGCCTGCGCGGGTTCCTCGCGCAGCGGCAGATCTCCGGCTGCCACAGTGAGAACTCGCTGTACGTCACCGGATCAAAGGGGACCGCGAAGATCAGCGGCGGAGTGTCGATCGCCGGTGCCAATCCTTGGAAGTACGAAGGCCCCAACCCCGACATGTACCAAGTCGAGCACGACGAGTTCTTCGACTCGATCCGCACCGGCAAGCCGATCAACGACGGCGACCGCATGGTGACCAGCACGCTGGCGGGCATCATGGGACGCATGGCCGGCTACACCGGCAAACAGGTCACGTGGGACATGGCGATGAACTCCAAGGAAGTCTTGGTCCCGGAAATCAAGACGTGGGACGACGTGGTGAAGGTGCCGCCAATGGCCCAGCCCGGCATTACGCCGTTCATTTGAAATAGTGGGTAGTGGATGGTGGGTAGTGGATGGGGATTGAATGGTGGACCGGGAAGATTCCGCTCGCTCGCGAGTGGGTTGCATTCCCAACCACCACCCACTATCCACTACCCACTCTCATTTTGTTTCCGTCCGGAGAAAGCACGACGATCATGGTGGAAGTCTGTCCGTTTCGAGGCTGGCGTTACGATGTGTCCCAGGTGGGCGATCTGTCCGATGTCATCACCCCGCCGTACGACGTCATCGACGCCAAGCAGCAGGACGACCTGTTCAAGAAGCACCCCTGCAACTTCATCCGGCTGGAGCTGAACCGCGAGGAACCGGGCGACGCCTCGCCCGAGACCAAGTACGAACGAGCGGCCAGCTTTTGGAAGCACTGGCGTCTGGACGGCATCCTGCGCCAGGAACAGGAAGACGCACTGTATGTCTACTCGCAGGAGTTCGAGTGGGAAGGACAGAAGTTCGTCCGCAGCGGATTCCTCGGCCGCGTTCGGTTGGAAGAGTTCGGGACCGGGAACGTGTTCCCACACGAACAGACGCTGTCCGGCCCCAAGGCCGACCGGCTGAAACTGATCAAGGCGACGAACGCGAACCTGTCACCCATCTTCGGCCTGTATCCCGATGAGAACGCCGACGTCCAGCAGATCCTGGATGACACCTGCCTGACGCTGACGCCGAACGTCGCGACCGATCATCTGGGAGTCGTTCACAAGGTGTGGGTGGTGACCGACCACAACGTGATCAGCAAGGTGAAGTCCGGCGTGCGTGAAAAGCCGGTGTTCATCGCCGACGGCCACCATCGGTATGAAACGGCCCTGAATTACCGCCGCGAACTGCAAGCGTCCGGCAAGTTGAACGACGACTTCGCCGCTCCGAACTTCGTGCTGATGATGTTCGTGGGAATGCAGGATCCCGGTCTGCAGATCCTCCCCACACACCGGTTGGTGTCGGGCCTGCCGAACATCACTTCCGCCGAGTTGAAGAAATGCCTTGAAGCGCACTGCGACATCGAGGTGATCGGCACCGGAGACGACGCGGCGCGCGACACGTGGGAAATGATCGAATCGGACGGCGGTCAGAACGTCTTCGGCTTCGGCACATCGGCGGACAACACCTGGCTGCTCGCTCGCGTGACCGACGCCAGCCCGATGGCAACGCTGGCTGCGGAACACAGTGCGGCGTGGCAATCGCTCGGGGTGAGTCTGCTCCACAAGCTGCTGCTCGATGAACTGATCTTCAAGCAGTTCGGTGGCGATCCAAAATTTCAGTACGTGCATCGGCTCGACGAAACCACGACCGCGCTCAATGCGAAGTCACACCAACTGGGCTGCCTTGTTGCTCCCGCGACGATCGAACACGTCCGCGAAATCGCCGCCGGCCGAGAAACGATGCCCCCCAAGAGCACGTATTTCTACCCGAAGCTGCTGTCGGGCCTGGTCGTCCACTCGCTGACGTAGCCGCCGGTTGAAAGGCGTAGCTTGGACGCCTCGTCCGAGCGGTTACATTTGGGGTTCGCTCGGGCGAGGCGTCCAAGCTACGTCGTTTCAACTGACTGGCAGACCGGCACGGTGAGTCCTGCGGCGCGTCCAACCGTCGCGGTCCGACGAAAGCATGCACCTGTATTCCCGGTGGCATTCGCAAACGTGACGATCGCCCCACGCCGCGATATACTCTGCGACCCATCGAGGCGGCTTGTCATTCTCGGTGGCTCTATGTGCCTGAATCGGTGAACGACCAAGGCACACCGGCGCGGATCACACGGCGTCACAGACTGTCACCAACGGCGTTGCAACAGGACGAACACACATGGCGGGATTGGCGATTGCTCCGGGAGTCACCCGGGTCGGCTGGATTGGCACGGGGGTGATGGGTTCGAGCATGGTCGGCCACCTGATGACCGCCGGGTATTCGGCCACCGTCTACACGCGAACACCGGCAAAGGCCGAGGCACTGATTGCCCGCGGGGCCAAGTGGGCCGCTTCGCCTCAAGCCGTCGCCGAACAGT
Source organism: Planctomycetota bacterium (assembly GCA_031372385.1). Lineage (GTDB taxonomy): Bacteria > Planctomycetota > Planctomycetia > Planctomycetales > Planctomycetaceae > Schlesneria. Next base: position 3,287 of record JANMLE010000014.1, read on the forward strand.
CCGACGTTGTGTTCTCGATCGTCGGCTTTCCCAGCGATGTCCGCGAAGTGATGCTCGGCGCGAACGGAGCACTCGCCGGATCGAAGCCGGGGAATGTGCTCGTCGACATGACGACCAGCGAACCGTCGCTGGCGGTCGAAATCCACACCGCCGCGAAGGCCAAAGGCGTTCACAGTGTCGATGCCCCGGTTTCCGGCGGCGACATCGGCGCGAAGAATGCCGCGCTGTCGATCATGATCGGCGGCGACAAGGAGGTTGTCGAAGCGTTGCAGCCGCTGTTCGCCGCGATGGGGAAGACGATCATCCACCAGGGTGCCGCCGGAGCCGGTCAGCACACGAAAATGGCGAACCAGATTCTGATCGCGACCAACATGATCGGTGTCTGCGAATCGCTGCTGTACGGCTACAAGGCGGGACTCGATCTGCCGACGATGCTGCAATCGGTCGGTCCCGGCGCGGCGGGAAGCTGGTCGCTGAACAACCTCGGCCCGCGGATCATGAACAACAACTTCGACCCCGGTTTCTTCGTCGAGCACTTCATCAAGGACATGGGGATCGCGCTGGCCGAAGCGAAGCGGATGGGCCTGTCGCTGCCGGGCCTCGCGCTCGGCGAGCAGTTGTACCTGTCGGTCAAAGCCAAGGGCTGGGGCCGGAACGGGACGCACGCGCTGATGCTGGCGCTGGCTGAAATGTCGGGGATTGACTGGCGGAACCGAAGGTAACATCCCGACCCATCTGATCGATGGATGGAATCTGAAAACGTCCGCGATGGAGTGTTTCCATGAGTCGCCTGAATCGAGCCGTTAGGTGGGGATTGCTCTCCT
>JANMLE010000020.1:0-5257 GCA_031372385.1 Planctomycetota bacterium
TCCTCGGAGTCGACTTCATCTTCGCCTTCGACTTCGGGTTCGACTTCGGCAAGAGGCACGGATTCTCCGGCGCGGCGTCGAACACGTCGTCGCCGTCGTCGTGGACGCCGGGCTTCGCCGTCGCCCTCAGTCTCGTCATCACCCACTTTTTCGGCGGGTTCCGCGGCGGAATCGGATTCAAATTCGTCGTCCGCCGGTTCACTGGATTCGGCAGCCTCAGCGGATTCCTCCACTTCGACCGATCCGGGAGCCGCGTCTTCGCGGCGTGATCGACCGCCGCGTCGTCGTCGACGCCGTCGCGGACGTCGCTCTTCCCCGCCAGGCTGAACTTCCGTATCTGATTCTTCGCCACTCTTTTCCGCGCCGACCGGAGCGTCGTCGCTGTCCGCTTCGACGAACAGGGCCCCGGAAAATTCGTCGGGCTCTACCTTCGTTTCGCGCGGCGGAGGTGCAGGCTGGCGTCGCGGTGGCGCTGATGCAGGACGCGGCCTCTCGACCGTCGGCTTCGGGCGCGCGGCGGCTTCATCCAGTCCCGAAGCGAAGTCGTCATCGGATCGTGCGGATGCGGGTCGCTCAGACGATCGCGGGGGACGTCGCTCGCCTTGGTCCGATGGACGGGCGGGACGCGGTTCCGCAGCCGGGCGTTCGGACCGCTGCTGGTCCCGGTCGGACGATGATGATTCGGTGCGCCGTGGCCGTTCTTCGCGACGGGGTGGCCGGCTCTCGCGTTGATCGGGTTCCGGTGGAGGCACAGGTTCGGGACTGCGTGCAATGGCCGGGCGATCCGCGGCAGGGCGTTCGGTACTGCGGTCGGGTGTGCGCTCGCGTCTCGGTCCGCGATCATCACGTCCACCACCCGAGGACCGGCCACCACCGGATCGAAAGCCCGGGGACTTCGATTCGTCAGAGGATCGGGCGCGCGAGGATTCCCGATTGGGCTCGTCCCAGTTCCAGCTTTCCAGCAAATCCCAGATGTCCTTCTCGGACTCATCCCGCTTGTCGCCGCGGACCGCTGCTTCCCCGACGCCTTCGTCCTTGTCATCGAGCTTGTTTCGGTCTTCGTCAGCCTTGTCGGCCTGCGCCGCGACTTTAAGAGGCTCTGGTTTCACTGGTTTCGCTGCCGGAGCAGGAGCTCTCCGAACCGGGGCGACAACGACGTCATCGTCCTCGGGGAACGACAGGTCGGGCTCTTCGGCGGGCGCGGCGGCGGCGGCAACAGGTTCGACGGCCGCAAGTCCCGCGGGTGGCGTGACAACCGGTGCGGCTGGAACAGGTTCGTCGTCGGTCAGGTCGAAGTCATCGTCGTCGGGCGCTCCACCAAGTTGGATGCCCAGCAGATCCTCGGCGAGTTTGCCCCAGGAATCGTCAGTCTTATCTTTCGATCCACCCGAACGCGGAGGTTGATTGGCCATGGAGACTCAGTAATCAGCGAGAACACGGGCGAAACGGGCATCGTCGGGAGATCCAAATGGACTCGTCCCAATGCCACGACGAGCGGAGACTATGGCGTCTGCAAAGTCATTCTGCAACAGAAAGTTGAGAATCGCCGGGAGTACGCACCGTTGGGCGGGGACTCCTGCCCGCCGCGTGCATTTTCAGTGGCCTTGATCCACCACGGCGGTCCCTGTGAGCGACATTCCGCTGGTTCGCTGTTCTGTCCGGGGCGCGCACGTCAGACTCACAAACAATCTGCGGAAGTGGGGGCGCTGGCAACCGCATCCTTCGCCGTTGGCTCAGGGTTAAACGAAAATGGCCAGGTCCATTTGCATGGCTCGGGACACATGACTGATTATCTTCCGACGGCCAGTTTGCAAATGTTGCGTCACCGCGCCGCGTTGTTGGCGACGATTCGCCGTTTCTTCGACGACGCCGGCTATTTCGAAGTGGAAACGCCGCTGTTGTCGGCGGACATCGTGGTCGATGCGTGGCTCGAGCCGTTTGTCACCGAGTTCCTGCCGTTGCCGCACGAATGGGCGCGGGGTGGACAAAGTCGCTACCTGCAAACGTCCCCCGAGTTCGCGATGAAGCGGCTGCTGGTGGCCGGCGCGACCGCGATCTATCAGCTCGGCAAGGTCTTTCGCAACGGTGAAGTCGGTCAGCGCCATAATCCCGAATTCACAATGCTCGAATGGTATCGCGTGGGTGATGACCACCATGCCCAGATGCGGTACACCGAAGCCTTGGTTCGATGCGTCTTCGCGAAGGCCGGTACACTGACCGCGGGTGAATCGACAAGTGAAGTCCACGTTCGATACCCGAATGAGTTGGCCCGGCGAGTCGCCGATTCGCGGGGATTCGAGCGTTTGACGTACGACATGGCCTTCGAACGCCACGCGGGCCGGAGGGTTCTTGACGCCAGCCTCGAATCGCTGATGGAGCTGGCGGCCGCGCATGGATTGGTTCCTCCACCGGGACTTGATCGAGGCGACCGCGACGGGTGGCTGAACTGGTTGCTCGCGGAACTCGTCGAACCCCACTTGGGCCGGGACCGGCCGACATTCCTGTGCGACTATCCCGCCAGCCAGGCCGCACTGGCCTGGACATCCGCAGTCATTCCCGGCATCCCGGCTGTCGCGGAACGGTTCGAGTTGTACATCGACGGAGTCGAACTCTGTAACGGCTATCACGAACTGACAGACTCGGCCGTGCTGCGCGAACGGATTCACGAGCAGTCGGCATTGCGATCGGCCGCGGGCCTTCGACCCTTACCCGCCGAAAGCCGATTGCTGGCCGCGATGGACGCGGGCTTGCCAGCGTCGTCCGGCAATGCCTTGGGAGTGGATCGACTCGTCATGCTCGCACTGGGGGCGACCCGTCTGGCCGATGTCATCGCATTTCCGTTTGACCGGGCGTAGTCGAACGGTGGACTTCGGCAGACGATGGCGTCCACTGCTGTTCAATCCAAACGTCCGTCACGCCGGAGTACTCGATGCCGCCGATCAATCCCTCTGATCGAACGATGGCACGTTGATCACCATCGCGTCCGGGGGACCGGTGATCGGCGTTGTGATCGGACCGGTCGGCAGCGCCATGAGGGGATCCCGGTGCTGATTGCCCAATTCGGCCAGCAGCTTGCGAATCACCTGTTCGGCTTCGGCCTTTTCCCGCATCCATCGATCTCTGGCCGCCTGCCATGCGGCATCGCGCGTGGCTGCATCGGCCGCACTCAGCCGCAGCCGTTCTTCGCCGACTCGCAGTTCCTGATCACAGGTGGAGATCCATTCCATCAGCTTCTGACGTTCGTCGTGGAATTCGGCACGCAACCGTTCGAACTTGGTTTGTGATTCCAAGTGGTCGCGGCGCTGTTCGACGATTCCCTCGTGCAGTTGGCGGTAGTATCCGACGAGCGTGTTGCGCACCTGTTCGACTCGTTGACGCGCCGCCTCCTGGCCGGCAGCTTGAGTCAATTCGACCCACGCCTCTTCGACAGCCAGTCGCATTTCGAGCGTCGAACGGTGAGTGTCCTCGAGCTCCGTCCTCAGTTTTTCCAGCCGGATGCGGCGGCTTTCCAAGCCGTCCGCGTGTGAGCTGTACAGTTCCTGCTGGCGGAGCAATTCCGACTGTTGAATCTGACGTTCGGCCTGCCAGGCGCTTTGTTCGCGCTGCAGGGTCAGGCGATCCACGTCCGCGCTGCTGGAGAAGGCTCGCCGGGATTTCTCCAAGACGTCCCGCTCGCGTTCCAGCGACTTTTCGCGTTCGTCGATCGAGGCCCGGTACAGGTCGATCTGGCGCATGCGGCGGACAATCTGGCGGCTGTCATCTTCCAGTCGCTGGCGTTCGACCTGACGATCGCGCCGATGTTCGTTTTGAGCGCGGTCCAAGTCCGCCCGCAGTTTTTCGAGATGCTCCTGCTGAAACCGGATGCGGTTCTCCAACACGGCCCGCTCGCCCTGCAACTCGGCCGATTGCGTTGACCGGATCTTGTCCCATTCGTAGCGTTCCGCCTGCAACTCGCTTCGCTCCGCCAGCAGCGATTCCAAATGCTGCTCCCGCTCCGTCTGCAATACGGTCGCCTGCTGTTCGCGAGCGGTCTTGAACTGGGCGTCGTGTTCGGACAACGCGTCTTCCCACTCCTCGCGCTCGGTTTGAATCTTGTCGAACAAGTTCGCGCGCTCGGCCTGCAAAGCGGCGATTTCCGACGCGCGCAGCGCCTGCAGTTCGGCTTCCTGTTCCAATCGTGCCGCGGCGAAATCTGTTTCGGCGTTGCGAACGGCGGCTTCGTAGAACGCCTTTTCCCGCTCAATCTCGACCTTTTCGGCCTGCACGGCGGCCAACCAGGCATCATGGTCGGTTTGGAACTGAGCCCGACGCTCGTCCCACTCGGCGATCAACGTCTGCCACAGACGTTCCCGTTCGGCTTGAATCAGTCGTTCGGCTTCGGCGGTTGTTTCACGCAGCCGTTCGTCCAACGACGCGGTCAGAGCGCGAGCCCGTTCGAATTCCTGAGCCAACTCGCGCCGATCCGCGTCGATGGCCTGCCGGTCCTGTTGCAGCTCGGTCAGCAGTTCGTCGCGCTGGGCCGCGCGGCGGCGCTCGATGTCGGCTCGTTCCTGTTCGACGGCCAGTCGTGCCGCATCAATCTTGGCGAGAATCGTCTGCGTGTCACCCAGGCGCTGCGCGAGCACCGCCTCATCGGACTTCAACTTCAGACGCCGCTCTTCGAGGATGGCATCATCGGTTGCCCACCGGCTGTGGAATAGCCGCTTCTCGGCCTCGAACGCCGCCTGTCGCTCTTCCAACAACGCTTGGCGCTCGGCAAGATCGGCATCCTGAACCTGAAGCTGCTCCAAGATTCGGCCCGCTTCGAGAAGCAGTTGTGAGTTGGCGCGAGGGATCACCGGTGCGGACGTCATGGACGCAGGTGCCAATGACGCGGGCGTGGAAATGGGTGGCGTCGATGTGGCGACAGCAGGTTCACCGATGTTGGCGGGCACATGGGGCGAATCGATCCGCAACTCGCTGCCATGCCGTGACAGGGTGCGTGAATCCGGGTGCGGGTGCTCAACAGGAGCGGTCGGTCGCTGCTGCGGCGGGGCCTCGATCTTCCGCTCGTCCATGAGAGGGATCCTTCCCAATTCGACACGCGAATCCCTGCGTGCCTGGTCGACTTGTCCCGAACATCGACGGCTCGGCGAAACCCGCCGAGCCGAATTTCAACACCGTCTTAGAGGCGATCCGTGAAGGGGTCGGGAGTCTTTTTCATGTCGCACAACCTCGTTCAAATCGAGACTGTGCGGCATGAAAAAGACTCCCGACC
>JANMLE010000042.1:0-3749 GCA_031372385.1 Planctomycetota bacterium
AGCTGCTGGCCAAGCCGGTGGAACCGCGGCTGATCGTCGACCATGCGTCGCAGTTGGTGTTCCGCGACGATCAACTCAAGTTGCGTTCGGTGACCAGCTTTATGATCGATCGCGCGGGGGTGTTTGAGATCAAGTATGAACTGCCCGACAACATCACCGTGGAGAACGTGGTCTGCGATCGGATGAAGCAGTTCGATGTTTCGCCCGACAAGAAAACGCTGTCGGTCAGCCTGCGCGAGAAGACTCTGGGGAATCTGGTGATCACGGTGTTCGCGATCCGGACACTGGATCCCGCCGCCGAAAAAACCGACCAGTCGTTGCCGCTGCTGAAACCAATCGGTGTCGAATTGGAAAACGGCAAGGTGCAGGTCTATGCCCCCGAGGCGATCGACGTCATCACGGATGCGGAAAAGCTGGTGGCCGCTCAGCCCGATCCCGCTCCGCAGCCGGAAGCGGTGTCGAACGCGCGGCTGGTTTCGTCGTGGTTGTACAACCGGCGACCCGTCGAGATTCCGGTTCGGACGGTGCGCAAGCCGACCCGCCTGACCGCGTTCATCGGGACGCGGGCCGATGTGAAGCAGGGACAGGTGCAGGTGACGACGAACCTGAACTACACGATCGAGTACGCGGGGTTGGACACCTTCCGGTTCGCGGTTCCCGAAGCACTGGCGGACAAGGTGCAGATCACGTCGACCGCCGGTGGTTCCGCGCCGCCGATCAAACAGAAGAGTCGGGCGGCGAAGGCGGTCGACGGCTGGGTGACCTGGACCGTGGTCATGCAGCGCGACGTGCTTGGTTCGCAGCCGTTTCAGATCACGTACGATCTGACTCCGACAGCCGATGCCGACGGCAAGAGCGAAAAGTCGATGGTCGAGGCGATCCGAGTGCAGGATCCGTATGACAAGACCGATGGTCCGCTCGGCAAGCGGGACATCACGGTGTCGCGCAAGATCGGCGAAATGACCGTGGTGAAGGATCGAGCGTTGTCCGTCTCGGCCGGCGCGACCGGTGGCGATGCGGAGCCGATCGATGTGCGTGAGTTGCAGCAGTTGGTGCAGGATGGTTTCGTCGCGTTCCGCTATTTCAAGGAGCCGGTCAAGCTGGACCTGACCGCCAACAAGTACGACGTGCAGGGCGTCGTCGAAACAGTGGTCAGCAAGGCCCTGGTGGAAATCGTGCTGGACAAGGCGAGCAACGCCACCTATCGCTGCCGGTACATCATCAAGTCGAGTGAACGGCAGCGGCTGCGTGTGGACCTCCCGTCGAAAGTGGAACTGCTGGGCGTACTGGTCGATCGCAAGCCGGTGACGCCGGAAAAGGCGGAACTGAAGACACGCGATGACTGGACGTCGTACTTCGTCAACGTGGCCCGGACTCAATCCTCGGATCAGGCGTTTTCGCTGGTGTTCCTGTTCAAAAACCCGCTGGAGCCGAAGGCGTTTCTGTCGGGCGGCGGAACACTCAAACTGCGGTTGCCAATGATCGGCGGGTCGGAAGCCAAGGGGGTCGCCGTGCAACAGTTGCGGGCGGCGCTGTGGGCACCGAACGAGTACGCGATCCTGGGGACGCCGAGAAACTTCAGTGTCGAATCGCGGACCGAGCTGCGCGACTTGTTGGTCAAGCGGCAGCAGGGCCCACAGGGGACGCAAGACCTCGACGCGTGGATCGGGGCCGATGCCGGCGGCGTGTTTGAATTCCCGATTGAAGGACGGCGGTACCAGTACTCGAACCTGGGCGGCAGCGACACGATCGAGGGCTTGGGATGGTGGCACCTTTCCTTCTATACCTGGATCGTCAGCAGCGCCATCGTGGTGATCGCGTTTGTGCTGCGGACAACCACCTGGGAAAACAAGTTGACGGTGTTGATCGTGGGTGCGTTCGCGGCGTGCGCGTATGCCTTGCATGATGCCGACTTGGTGATTCACGCGCTGGCGGTTTCGGCCTACGGACTGGCGGCCCTGGTGGCCTTGTGGCTGGTGCATGCGCTGCTCGGCCGGCGTCCGGTCGCGCCCGCCGTCGGCTTCGTCCAATTGGCGACTCATCCGGCCACGGTCACACCACCGGTCATTCCGCCGCCGCCAACACCCGCCGCGCCTGCGGAACCGAATGCTCCGCCGTCCGCGCCGTCGTCAGAAGATTCCGATCCGCCGACCGGTGGAAACGCGTAGCGACCATCGTCCTTCGAAATGACCTAGTTGAGGACACTGCGATGAGTCATCGATGGTTGACACGCTGCCTATCAGCCTGTCGAAACGGCGTCCCGCCGCTTCACGCCTCAGAAGCTGTGACTGTTTCGCCACCGAGCTTGTCTCGGTGGTTCAACGGCTTCTGCACTACTCGTTTCTTGGGCAATTTGAGTAGCGCAAAAGCCAATGAACCCCTGGGGCAAGCCCAGGGGCGAAAGATTCACAACCTCTCAATAATCCCGCGCAAGAACCCGGGACGCGGCCGTCTGCCGTACCTGTCGGCCATGATGTTCGCGGCGCTGCTGCTGTTGCTGGGAACGGCCGCGCCGGTATCGGCCCAGCCGGTCGATCTGACGACGGAGTTGACCGAGGCCCGGCGGGTGTTTGTGCCGGCCGAGGATCTCGATGTGGTGGTCGAACGCGACCGCCGCGGGGCCGTGTTGAGCAAGGCGAAATTCGAAGAGTTGCTCAGTCTGGCCAAAGCCAATGCCGCGAAGAATCCGGCCCCGAACCTCCCCATCGTCCTGACCAGCGGCAACTATCAAGCGCGGGTCGTCGGCGACCAGTTGCTGCTGACCGTCACCGCCGAACTGACGCAGTTCGCCAATGACTGGCAATCGGTCCCGTTTGCGATGCAGCGGCTGTCGGTCGAGAAGGCGACGCTCGACGACGAGCCCGCGATGCTCGGTCGCAACGCGGATGGTTCGGTTTCACTGTTGAGTGACGAGAAGGGGACGCACACGCTGACGCTGGAATTGTCGACGGAACTGACCGCGCTCGGCAGCGACCATGTCGCGGCGTTTTCATTGCTGCGCGCCCCCAGCGGCACGCTGTCGTTGACGCTGCCGGCCGGCAAGCGTTTGTTGGTCGGGACGCTGCAACTGGAACGTCCGGCGCCGTTGGAACAGGCGGCCGACTACAAGATCGCCATCGGCGGCGCACCGGGAATCCAACTGCGCATCACCGACCGGGCCGCCGAGAACGCGGCCGACGCGCTGACCTTCGCCACGACCGGCTATGGCCTGCATGTCGCACCGGGCGAAGTCACCTGGCATGCGCTGACGACGCTGCAAATCTTCGGCAAGCCGATCGACCGGCTGACGTTTTCCGTCCCCGGCACGCTGGAGATCGCGGATGTCGAAGCCACCGGTTTGGAAGCCTGGGACTTGAACGACGATCCGAACGACAAACAGCGGACGGTGATCTCGCTGACATTCGGCCAGGCGTTCGACGGCTCGCGCAAGATCTCGTTCAAAGGAGTGATGGCGGTGGAGACCGGGAAGCCGTGGGCCGTTCCCCCGTTGACCATCGCCAACGTGACGTCACACATCGGCCAGGTCGTCGTGCAGCATCCGGCCGGAGTGCGCTTGCGGGTCGAGGCGACCGACGGGGTGCGCCGGGCGACGCAGGGTACGAAGCCAACGGCCGACATGCCCGATGAAAGGTCCAAGATGAACGCGACCGAGTTCCTGCGGTTCGACATCTGGAAGCCCGACTTCATCCTCCGTCTGACCACTCAGCCCAAGCAGCGTGAAGTGCAGACGGCGGTGGCCGCGGTGCTCG
>JANMLE010000051.1:0-2863 GCA_031372385.1 Planctomycetota bacterium
CATCAATCCGCACGCTAATCTGTACCAACATGGGATGCCCTCCTTGGATTCGCGGAGTTCCTTACCCCGCTTGATCTAACAACCACCAACGAGGGTATCCCTTCTCTCCCAAAAATGACCACCAATTAACGACTGCACCCAATCATCCGGGCCAAAGGACGTCAGACCGTCGTCGAATCGCGTCTGTCGTGTTCCACAGTCCCGGCACTCTTTGCCGGCCCCGGCGATGGCCGCGGCAGGATTTGCCGCGACCCCGCGAACTTCAGGCAATCCATCCCAAAGCGGCGACCGCAACGGTTGTATCAACTGGATCGATTGCCGGGGTTTCACCGATGCTACAGAAGATACGGGCGTTTGAAGTCCCGGGTTCCGTCGTTTGACGCGCGAGACAGAGGAGTCTTTCCGATGAGGCAATTCGTTTGGGCTTGGATGCTGTTGGGTGGAGCGGTCGCCGTCATGCCGGGACCGGCTGACGCCCAGATCTTCCGCCGTCCGCTGCGCGGATGCTGTGAGACGTGTGAGATGCCACAGGCGAATTGCAGTTGCACGCAAACACGACCCGTGGTGCAGACACAATTGCGAGCCCAACAGGTGACGACCTACCGCGATGTCACCGAGACCCATGTCCGGAACGAAACCGTCGTCCAAAACGTTCCCGTGACAACATTCAAGCAGGTCACCGTGGACGAAGGGGCCTACCAGATGGTCTGGGTTCCCAAACCGGTCACCAAGCAGGTGGCTCAAACGGTCATTCAGCAGCAGGCCCAGACGCGCGCTGTGCCCTACCAAGTGACCCGCCGGGTGCCCCAGTTGACGACCCAGTTGGTTCCGGTGCAAACCGTTCACCACGTCACTGAGACGATTCCGATGACGACCTGGGCTCCCCCGCCGATCTCGTTCCAGGCGGCCAGTTCGTGCAATGCCTGCGACGCGCCGTTCTCCACCGCGTTCGCGCCGCAGTACCCAGTCGCACCCCAATTCGGAACCGCCTTTGTCCAACCCGCTCCGTACGTGCCGGCCACAGCATCGATCCCCACCATGCCGGCGATATCGGTGCCGCTGCCACAGACGGCACTCGCTCCGCTGCCCGCTCCCGAAAACTCGACGGAACAATGGCAGACGATTCCGTCGCGGCCATCGGCGGGTTCCAACCGAGGCTACGATTCACCGTCGTCGCGAACGGTTCCCATTCCGATGGAAGAAGCGCGTCACACCAGCCCCCGGGCCGGTCGATTCGTTCCAGCCCCCACCGCGGCGACCGTGTGGAACAGCCGACAGGGAAGTGCGCTGCGATAGCACGGAACAAGCAGACCAAGAAACACAGAACGCCCAGACCACGGTCGAATTGCGACCGCAGTCTGGGCGTTGTCATTCTCTGGGAAACTGGATGGCACCGTCGTCGCGCTGGGACACGGCTCCACCCGATTGGCAGTGAGGACGACCTCAGTCGTCGTTCCGATCGATCTTCTTGCCGCTCTTGCGAGGTTTCTTCGCCTCCGGTTCCGGAATCGGCCCGAACTTGTGGTCGGATTCCCGCTTCAATTGCGGAACGGGAATCTGGTTCGGGGTGGCCGGTGCTTCCGAGGCTTCTTCCAATTGAGGATGCAACGCGGGCGGGAGATGCACGGAACGCTGGGCGTCGACATGCTTCTCAATCGCCCGAATGTCCGTTTCCCCATCGCTGCACAGGTCGGACAACGCATGCTGCACGTTCGGCTGCCGGTAGTACGATCCCGCCGTCCAGGCGCGGCAGGACTGGTGTCCGACGTACCCGTAGCTTTGGTCAAGGCTGCGAATCGCGCCGGCGAATTCTTTCAGCTCCTGATCAACGGCTGTGCCAGCGGCGTTGAGTCCCACAACCGCCCCCAGAACACCCAGTGTTCCAATCGTGACGGCTTCCGCCGACAGTATCAATCCGCACTCATCCTGCCACAAGTTCTCAATCGGTCGCATGTTGTGCCTCGCTTTCCGAACTGAATCCCCAGGGCACCGACTGTCGGGACCCTCCATCCGTCGGCAACGCCTGCACGGTAGCGATTGTAACGGCTGTAGCGATTGTAGCGATTGTAGCGAGCATGGGAAGGTCAAGAAGAATGATAAACTTCGGTAGTATGGGTCGGGCGAGGGAGTTCCATCCTGTCGAGCAGCAACTCAGGTCTTGGAATGGCCGTTAGCGTGGCAACGGGGACAGTGCCATCGGGCGGAACCGATTCCCCGCCGTTCGGCAACCAATTCCGTTCGTCAACTCGATGCATCAAAGAAACAAAAAACGGCCCGACTTCTCGCGAAGCCGGGCCGTTTCTTGGGAGCGGTTCAGGTTGGGTCGTCAGTGTCCGACATTCTCGGGCACGCTGGAGATCTTCGGCGGATGGAAGAACAACGCGAGCAGCACGGCAGCGACGATGGCGGCAATGCACGGCAGCATGAACAGATCGCGGAAGCCAATCTGCGTGGCGATCAGTCCCAGTTGTTTCTCCTTGCCCAACAACGTTGCGTCAAACGTGATCTGGAGCTTGTCCGCCGGAAGCGTACCCGGTGCGACGCTCACTTTTCCTTGACCCACATTCTCCAAGGCTTCGAGGGCCGCCTGAACCTTCTCTGACGAGGCGTCATTGGGGATCTCGGCTGTCGTGGAATCCTTGCCCGTCGTTTTTTTGCCGAACGTCAACCGGAACGACCCCGACTTCGGCGGGCGATTCAGATGCAGGACTTGCACGAGGTTGTTGCTCGTGCGCCTTTCGTCCTGAGCCTTGACGCCAACTTCCGTGTACTGGGCGATGAGTTCAGGACCGGCAAACCCGGCGACCAAGGCACCCAGCCCGAGGATCATCAGATTGAACAGGCCCTGCGCACTGGTCCGCAC
>JANMLE010000054.1:0-3296 GCA_031372385.1 Planctomycetota bacterium
CCGGCGGCTGGCGCCTTGCCGCTCACGGATGTTGTTCAACACGAATGGCGGAGCTCCAAGAATCCAAAGAGTGTTGGGGCACCCTCTGGGTCACACCGTACTCCCAAGGAAACCGCCTCCCAATCGCTGCGACCTAATCTGTGGCGAAATGCTGGAGTTGGGCGTTATTCAGCAACAAAACGCACACCCGCAGGTTTCGTCAATCTCGTGACATTCACGAAACGCCCGCAAAGACACGCGGTTGGAAGAATGCTGTCCTTGTGGACTGGCATTTGCGATAGTACTCTCTGAGCCGTTGCCGACGACGAGTGGCGGCGACCCAAACGAAACACTTTCCATCGCCCACGCTCGTCGATCTCACATCTCTTGGAGAACCCAGTCATGACTCGAACACGCCTCACAACAGCCCCCAAGCCGCGTGGCGGTTTCACCCTGATCGAACTGCTGGTGGTGATCTCGATCATCGCCGTCCTGGCATCGCTGATTGCGCCGGCCGTCCAGTCGGCCCGCCGCGCGGCCCGCAAGCTGGAATGCCTGAACAACATGAAGCAGTGCTCGCTGGCGATCCACAACTTCTCGTCGAGCAGCGGAGGAGGTCTACCGTCGCTCGCAAACCAGATGACCTTGGCGAACGGGACCACGGTGATCAACGTTGGCTGGCCGATCTCGATCCTGCCGGCTATAGACGGCGGTGCTCTGCTCCGCAGCATCAAGAACGGCAATAGCGCCATCGCCGGATCGGCTCAGGATATTTGGCTGCAAGCCTTCACGTGCCCGGACGATGCGAACTCGTTCCGGCAGAAGGGCGGCCTGAGTTATGTGGTGAATTCGGGGTTCATTTCCAGCGAAGTCTGGGGTCCAGGGGAAGGAACAGGCGGCAAGCTTCATACGCCGTATCTCATCGACTGGAATACGACCATCGGTCGTTCCATTGATGGTGTGGCGGCGACTGTCGACCCGAATGACTTGACCGTGGCCGTGGCCACCGGCGTGTTCTCGCGACCGACGAGCAGTGGGTTTCAGCCGTCACTCGATTACATTTCCACCGGAGATGGGGCGACCTCGACATTGATGCTGTCGGAGAATCTTGACGCGGGATTCTGGCATTCGTCCACCGTCAACACAATTGGGTTTGGACTGGAAGTCGCGTGCAGTGGAAGTGGTGTCCCCGACGGGACGCAGTTTACGGCGAACACTCTCGCCACGGTCGGAGGATTCAGCTCGCTCACCCCCGACCGTTGGTTCGTCAACCGCACCAAGTCACTGGCGAATGCGCCGCGGCCGAGTTCACTGCATGCGGGGGGCGTGAACGTCTTCATGTGCGATGGTTCGGGACGGTTCATCAGTGAGAACGTGGACAAGAGCGTGTTTGCCAAACTGATTACCTCGAACGGCGTGACCTACAGTGAAACGACGCTGAGTCAGTCCGACTACTGATCCCTGCAGTTTCGGTTTGAGCAAGAATCCAAGAGAGTCACCCGCCGGTTGCTTCAACCGGCGGGTGATTTCGTTCTCTTGCTCGCCACCGCCGCTCCCGGTGAAAGCGCCCCGCACTGCAAACAGCCCCGTCGGACGCTCCGCGGACCCGTCAGAGCGTGTGAATGAATCGAGCCGCGCCCGTCAGGAAGCGGTTGTCCGTCGTTGAAACTCACCGCTCCCTCACGGGCGCGGCTCGAACATTCACAAACTCTCACGGCTTGCCCGATCTCGTCGGCCCGTGCTATCTTCGCGAGCCATTCGTTTCCTCCGCCCCATTGGAACAAGACATGTCCCAAGCGACCCAATTCTCGGACGTGCTGGAAGGCGCCGACCGACTCACGGCCGACGAGCAGGAGATGCTGGTCGATATCCTGCGGCATCGGCTGGCCGAGCAGCGGCGCCAACAGATCGCGACGGACATTCGGTCGGCGCGGTCGGAGTTTCAGCAGAACCAGTGCCGTCCCGTGACCCCCGACGAACTGATCGCGGAGTTGTCGTCGTGACCCGCGTCCTGCTTCGATCGACGGCGTTTGCGCGGGCTGCGATTCGGTTGCTGAAGCGTTCGCCCGACAGGACCGCCAGTCTGCATGCCGCCCTGCGACAAATGGCGGACGATGCGTTTCACCCTCAACTCAAAACCCACAAGCTCAAGGGCGACCTGTCAGAATCCTGGGCCTGTAGTGTCGCTTACGACCTGCGCATTGTATTTCAGTTTGTGCAGCATGACGGCGCTGAAGCGATCCTTCTTCAGTCGGTTGGGACACATGACGAAGTGTACTGAACCGACCCTCGAAAGCGCGCCGGCACCCGGACTTGAACCCAGTCAATTCACTGAACGCAAACGATGCCCGACTTCACCCTGACGCAGTGGACGCTGGCCGTGATTGCGGCGTTTTGTGCCGGGGTTTCGAAGGCGGGGCTGGCCGGGGTCGGACTGCTGGGTGTCACGTTCATGGCGGCGGCCGTGCCGGGGCGGGGATCCAGCGGCATCGTGCTGCCCCTGTTGATCTTTGCCGATCTGCTGGCCGCATCGACCTTTCGCCAGCACGTGCAGTGGAGCCAGATTCGCCGGCTGGCCTGGCCGATTTGCTTCGGGATCTTCGCCGGATGGGGCCTGCTGATGATCATTCCGGACCGCTGGTTCCGGCCGGTCATCGGTGGGATGGTGCTCGGCATGCTGGCGTTGCAGGTGGTGCGACAACGGTTTCCCGGTTTCGACGCCGCGCTGCCGCATTCGAAGTTGTTCGCCTGGTTTTCGGGGCTGCTGACGGGAACGGCCACGATGGTCGCCAATGCGGCCGGACCGATCGCCTCGACCTACCTGATCATCCTGTCGCTCCCCAAGCACCAGTTCGTCAGCACGATGGCCTGGCTGTTCCTGTTCGTGAACATCTTCAAGGTTCCGTTCAGCGTCCACCTCGGCCTGATCAACGTCGGCTCGCTGACATTGAACGTGTGTCTGGTCCCGGCAGTTATTGCGGGACTGTGGGCGGGAAAGTGGTTGCTCGAACGAGTCCCGCAGCGGGTGTTTCAAATGATCGTCCTGTCGCTGGCAACCATCAGCGCGGTGTGGTTGTTGATCTCGGGGTTTTGGTGAGCGGAATGACGGACGTCAAACGTCGAGAGTCGGAAGCTGAAATCTCACGTCCAGTGGCGCCAAGTTTGGGCTCGGACGAAGGTGTCTGTACTCCGAAGGAGTTGCGTCTCATAGCCCAGGGTTGCCCGCGCCTGCGGGCTACCCTGGGTGAGCGAGCACCGTCTCCTTCTACCCTGAAAGGGTTGCGTCCTTTGAGAAACACCGATGGCGGAACCCCGTT
>JANMLE010000073.1:0-1887 GCA_031372385.1 Planctomycetota bacterium
CCGGCGCAATCAACCGCGCAACGCCGTGTTCGTGGCCGACAAGCCGTTCGGTGTCGACGGGGGGACGCAACTGAGCATCAACCTCAAGCAGATGCACGGCGGTTGGAACAGCGATGACAACATGAACAACAACCTCGGCCGGTTCCGGTTGTCGGTGACGACCGCCGCGAATCCCATCGCCGACTCCGTCCCCCAGCGCGTGCGGCAGATCCTGGCGATTCCCCGCGAAGAGCGCACGCCAGACCAGACGGCCGAAGTCTTCTCGCATTGGCGAACCACGGTGGCCGACCTCAAGGAAGCCAACGAACAGATCGAAGCCCTGTGGCAACAGTGGCCGGCCGGTTCGACAACGCTCACGCTGATGGCGCGTCAGGAACCGCGTGACACCCGGCTGCTGGTCCGTGGCGATTTCTTGAAGCCGGACAAACCGGTGCCCCCCGGTGTGCCAGCCTTTCTGCATCCGTTGGATCAGGCCGCTCAACACGGCGCGGCCTCCGCAGATTTGAATCGGCTGACGCTGGCGAAATGGATCGTCGACCGCCGCAGCCCGACTGCGGCGCGAGTCCAGGTCAACCGCGTCTGGCAGGCCTATTTCGGCACGGGGATCGTCGCCACCAGCGAGGATCTGGGGACGCAGAGCGACTCGCCGTCGCACCCCGAACTGCTCGACTGGCTCTCGGTCCAGTTCATGGATCACGGCTGGAGCCTCAAGCATCTGCATCGGTTGATCGTGACCAGCGCCACCTATCGCCAATCGAGTCGCATCACGCCGGACCTGTTCGCGCAGGACCAGTACAACCGGCTGCTGGCCCGCGCGCCGCGGCTGCGAGTCGAAGGAGAAATCGTCCGCGACATCGCGCTCTCCGCCAGCGGCCTGCTCAATCCAAAGGTCGGCGGCGCGAGCGTGTTCGCACCCGCTCCGGCCTTCCTGTTCGTGCCGCCGGCCAGCTACGGTCCCTTCACCTGGACGGACGAAACCGGCCCCGATCGCTACCGCCGCGCGATCTACACCTTCCGCCGCCGCTCCACGCCGTATCCGATGCTGACGAACTTCGACGCACCCAACGGCGACTTTTCGTGCGTCAGGCGAACTCGCTCGAACACGCCGCTGCAAGCGCTGACCACGCTGAACGAAACCCTCTTCCTGGAATGCGCCCGCCATCTCGCGCTCCTCACGCTGAAGGAGGGCGGCGCGGACGATGCCACTCGCCTAACATGGGCCTTCCGCCGCTGCATCTCCCGTCCGCCAAGCGACCCCGAACGTGACGTGCTGCTCAAACTGCTCGCGCGGCAAACGACCTGGTTCTCGGCCGCGGAGGCCAAGCCGTGGGAACTGGCGGCCAACGATCCAGCCAGTCCACCGGCGTTGCCAACCGGCGCGACACCGGCTCAACTGGCGTCGTGGACCGCCGTCGCCCGCGTCATCCTGAACCTTGATGAGACCGTGACGAAGGAGTGACTCATGCCGCCGATCGCCGAGTCGACACCGCAACCGCCCTCGTTCACGGCACCGGAACTGGCCGAACTGCGTGGCAACTTCGCCGCGTGGGATGACGATTGGAACGCCCCCGGCGCGGAGGCGTACGATGTGCCGGAGTCTCAAACCAGCGACGACGACTCCGCAGTGAGTACACAAGGAGCCGCAAAGTGATTCCGGCGTTCGACGAGCGCGGCTACCTGCCGCCTGGAATTCACTCGGCTTCGTTCCGCGAGATTGTCGATCAGTTTGGTGGTCCGTCAGAATTGAGGAGGGTGCAAATGGAATCGCTCGGTTGGCTCATTAAACTCGCGCAACGGGTGGGAGTATCAAGGCTCGTAATCAACGGCAGTTTCACGACGGATGTGTGGGAGCCAAACGACATCGACTGTGTGTTGCTGGCCGCGGAC
>JANMLE010000076.1:0-1557 GCA_031372385.1 Planctomycetota bacterium
ATCGTCTGTGACAGGATGTCGTTGAACAGCGTCGGCAGGATCTGGTCCGATGCTCCGTGCGAGGTCAGCGTGAAGCCCGAACTGCACGTGCCGCGAAAGCCCATTGTGTCCCAGGTCGACAGCGGCTCGGCGAGATAATCACCGCGCCGGACCATCACCTGCAGTTGTTCGCTGGCGGGGGCATCGGGAGCCCGGCGGCAGGTCACTAGGATGTCATCGGAGTATTCGCCGTACGAAATGACCGGTGCCTTCTTCGTCAGGGTGAAGCAATCCCCTTCAATCTCGACGGCACAGACACTGGAGCGCAGGTCGCCTCCCGTGCCGATTTCCGTCGTGGCCGACGCCATCAACCGCTGTTCAACCACCAGGTCGCGCAGATAGCGGCGGAAGTACGACGATTGTTGGGCGTGATTGACGACGCACGCGACCTGGATGCAGTGCATCGCATAGATCATGGCGGACGAACCGCAATACTGGCCGAGTGCTTCGCAAACGCGGGCAATCTCCATGATGTTCAGGCCCATGCCGCCGTATTCCGCGGGGACAAACGCGCTGAGCAGTTTGGCCTCCTTCATCGCGTCGATCGACTCGGCCGGAAACCGCGCCTGGTGATCGACGTCGCCGGCATGCACGGCCAAGACGTCACGGCCGATCGCATGGACATGGCTCAGCAACTCATCAAACTCGACCGCCGCCCGAGCGGGCGCGGACGAAACAGCGGGTAGTTCGGCAACGGCAGGCATGATGGAAATCTCGTGAGGGGAGGAACGTGACTTCAGCGCTAGGACGATGATTTCAAACCAGAGAAATCGGCAGGCGATCTCTCCCGGGGCAAGTAATCCGAAGCGTGAGCGACGGCGGACGCTTCACAACGCAATGAATCCGGAGTGTCGTACAACGCTCGCCCTCGCTCACGCTTCGGGTTACTGATTCCTCAACCCGCCAGTTTGGTGACGGCTTCGGTGATCGAGGCGACGCTGCGGAACGTGCCGCGGCTGAGCATCGACTCGGGAAACTCGATTTCGAACCGGTCTTCCAAAGCCAGCATGATCCCGACCGTGGCCAGCGACGTCAGTCCGGCACCATACAGGTCGAAGTCTTCTTCCAAGGTCAGCACGTCGATCTTCAGCCGGCCGTGTTGAGCCAGTACCTCACGAACGGCGGTGGTGTCGATGCTGGTCGCGTCGACGGTGGATTCCACGGTGGCTTGGGTCACGATGTCAGGCTCCAGGGGATTGTTCAGTGAGGGGTGGACGGACGATTCACGATTCGGAACGTCACTCCCGCCAGTCTGTGTTTGACACCAACGGAAACATCGGAGACGTCAACTCGACGAACTCCGACAAAGGGTGTCATGGCAAAAACATAGCTCGCGCCACGTGGTGCAGCGGCAACAACGTTTCGTTTTTGCCCGTCGCGCCGGGACCGGTTCCGGTGATGCCAATCACTCCGGTTGTAAGGCTGCGTCGTCCTTCTCAGGCCGTCCGAAAAGCCGCCGTCGCGAGGGGGTCGGGAGTCTTTTTCATGCCGCAAAGTCTCGAAGCGAGCCTTTTGAGC
>JANMLE010000084.1:0-2194 GCA_031372385.1 Planctomycetota bacterium
AGAAACGTCAGTTCAACACGGGAAGCATGCTGCGATCCAATCGGGGCTCGGGCCTTGGCTCGCCGGCGGAATCGTTGGAATCAATATACTCGTAAAAGACGTTCCGCTGCCGCGGGATGTACCCCGCGTCGCGAATCAGCCGCTTGATCGTGTCGAGCGTCAGATGGTGGACCGTCCCCGCCTCGGCGACGACGTTTTCCTCAATCATCAGCGAGCCCATGTCGTTGGCACCGAAGTGCAGCGCCAGCCCGCCGATCTTCTCCCCCTGTGTGACCCACGACGACTGGATGTTGGGGAAGTTGTCCAGGTACAGCCGCGAGACCGCCTGCGTCTTGAGGTACTCGAACGAACCGACCGGCGCGATGTGCGCCATCTCCGTGTGATCGGGTTGAAACGTCCAGCAAATGTAGGCGGTGAAGCCACCGGTCTCGTCCTGCAACTGGCGGAGACGTTCGAGATGCTCGATCCGTTCGGCCAGCGTTTCGATGTGGCCAAACATCATCGTGGCCGAGCCTTTGCCGCCGAGCCGATGCCACTCGCGGCAGACGTTCAGCCACTCGTCGGTCAGGCACTTGCCGCGCGTCATCTCCTTACGCACGCGGTCAACGAGGATCTCGCCGCCGCCGCCGGGCAGACTGCCGAGTCCCGCCGCTTTCAATCGTTCCAGCACGGTGCGAACCGGCAGCTTCGACAGCTTGTGCAACGCATGGATCTCGGGGGGCGAGAAGCAGTGTAGGTTCACTTGCGGAAAGCGTGCCTTGATCGAGCGGAGCAAGTCTTCATACCACTCGATCGGCAAGTCGGGGTTCATCCCACCCTGCATCAGGATCTGATCGCCACCGAGCGCGACAGTCTCTTCGATCTTCTTGTAGATCGTCTCCTTGTCGAGCACGTACCCTTCCGGACTCTTCGGCCTGCGGAAGAACGCGCAAAAGTCGCACACGGCCGAGCAGACGTTCGTGTAATTGATGTTCCGGTCGATGTTGAACGTGCGATACGTCTCGGGATGCCGCCGCCGAGTCACCGCATCGGCCGCCGCACCAATGGCGACCAGATCATGCGACTCCAAAATCCGCAGCCCCTCCTCGGGCGAAAGGCGTTCCCCCGCGACGGACTTGTCCAACAGTCGATTCAATGCAGCAGACACTCTTTCAGTCCTTCAATCCGACCCCAACTTCACGACTTCGACGCTTCACTCATTCGGAACATCAACTCCACCCCAACCGGTGCCAGTCCCAAGCCCGCCGCCAGTTCGTAGAACAACCTCAACCCGTTCCGTTCCGGCGAGCCAAGTTGGTACTGAAGGTTCTCCGAAAGGTAGCTGATGGTTGTTGGCAGGGACAGTCCCAGCAACGGCGCTTCGCGCCGCGCGATGTCGTCGAGGCGGGCGACTCCCAAATCGCGGGCCGCATTGAGCGACTCGGACACGGCGTCGAGAAAGGCTGTTCGGCTGTCGGCTGATCGGCTGACGGCTGACGGCTGTCTGTTCCCCGTTTCTCTTCGATCACCCTTCGACTCATCCAACCCGCTGGGATGGTTTGGTTCACCTCTGACTCCCGACTCCTGACTCCTGACTCCAGCCCCCCGCCTTCCGACCCACATCGCGAACACGAACGGCAGCCCGGTCCATTCGAGCCACTCTTCACCCAAGTCCCAGGTGCCGAGGAATTGTTCTTTCGGCGGCGAGATCGCGCGGTCGCCGATCAACAGGATCGCGTCGGCGGAACTGTCTTGCGTGCGGTGGTCGAGCGGCAACGGCTCCAGCTTCGGGAAGACGCCGTGCCGTTCGGCGAGCAGGATGCGGGCGAGTGTCGCACTGGTCCGCGAGCCCTCGTCCAGCGCGAGCGACTTCACTTCGCCCCACGGCACGCGGCTGTACAACTTCACGCTGAGGACCGGTCCGTGCGCGGCCACGCATGCATCGGAGATCACTTCGTAGTTCTCGCCGCGGAAGTATTCGATGCTCGGGATCAGTGCTACGTCCAGTTGACCCGAAGCCAGATCGTCCGCCAGACGACTGGGATAATCGAGCCGCAGCGTGGCGCGGCCTTCCAGCAACTCGTCCAACCGTTCAATGAGTGGTTTTGAGTTGAGATAGTTCACCGCCCCCAAGGCCAGTTGCGGTGGAGCCGACAGGGTCGAATGGATCGACGGTGGGGCAGATTCGTTGGTCAGCGAGGCGGGCATGGTGGGA
>JANMLE010000086.1:0-1391 GCA_031372385.1 Planctomycetota bacterium
CCCCTCAAGCTTCGGGGCCGGTCTGTGTTTGTGCGCCCGACCGTGACGACGCTTGATCCCCGTGCCGCAAACGCCGACACTCTGCCCCATGAAACTTTCCCTGGTGATTCCCGTGTTGAACGAGGTCGACAGCCTGCGCGAGCTGCATGCGCAGATCGCGCGGGCGGCGTCCGACAATGCATTGCAGGTCGAGGTCGTGTTCGTCGACGACGGCTCGCGCGACGGGTCGTGGGATGTGATCCGGCAATTGAGCGTCGACGATCCGCGCGTGCGGGGGATCCGCTTCCGGCGCAACTTCGGCAAGGCGGCGGCGCTGACCGCCGGACTGAAGTGCGTGACCGGCGAACTGGTCATGACGATGGACGCCGACCTGCAGGACGATCCGGCCGAGATCCCGAATTTCATCGCCAAGCTTGGTGAGGGATTCGACGTCGTCAACGGCTGGAAGCAGCGGCGGCTGGACCCGTGGCACAAGGTCTACCCCAGCCGCGTCTTCAACTGGCTGATCGGCCGGATGACCGGCCTGAAGCTGCACGATCACAACTGCGGCGTGAAACTGTTCCGCTGCGAGGTGGCGCGCGAGATCCGGCTGTACGGCGAACTGCACCGGTTCGTGCCTGTGCTGGCCCATGCCCGCGGGTTCCGCGTCACCGAGATCGGCGTGCATCACCGCGCGCGGCAGCACGGGTACTCGAAGTACGGCATCCGCCGGTTCACGCGCGGGTTCCTCGACCTGCTGACCGTGTCGTTCCTGATCGGCTACGGCCAGCGGCCGCATCACATGCTCGGCTGGATCGGAATGGTCTGCTTCGGCGTCGGCTTCGCGGGACTCGGGTATCTCGCGGTGGTCTGGCTGTTGATGAACGTCTTCGCCGTCTGGCCATCGACCCCGGTCGGTGGCCGGCCGCTGCTGGCCTACTCGATCGCGTCGACTCTGCTCGGCGCCCAGGCGATGACGATCGGCCTGCTCGCGGAACTGATCGTCTACAACACCGGCCGTGATTCCGACACCTACAGCGTGGCCGAAGAGACGCGGGGCGATGGAACAGTTTGAAATCTTGGAGGGGGCATTTAGGGAGCGGAACAATGGAACGTTGGGCGATGAGGTTAATGCTGACCGTTGCCGTTGTTGTCATGCTGTCCACATTGGTCACCGCCTTCTTCAGTTTTAGACGGGGCGATTGGGTATTCCCTGAATTCGGGTTCCGACGTTGAGCGTGCCGGCCCGGAATTCAAAACTGCACGACGACACGATGCCGGGGTCGACGGAAGCCCAAGAAGAATTGTCCCCACCGTCGTCGTTTAGCTCAGAGACAACTGTGACGGCGTCACGAGCCAACGTCCCCGTCGCTCACCACTCACCACAACGCAGGATCCCACCGTGTCCGCAT
>JANMLE010000114.1:0-3388 GCA_031372385.1 Planctomycetota bacterium
CCTGTTCAAATTGGTTTGCAGTTGGGTATCAGTTGCCGTCCCGTTGGCGGAGCGACGGGACTACTGTAGTCCCGTCGCTCCGCCGACGGGACGCGCGGACAAGGCCGAGAGTGACGAGAAACTGGTTGGGGGGATGGCAGCATGACACCGAAAGAAGACGACCAGCCGGTGATCTGGTTGACCGACGCGGATGTCGTATCGGTGATGGGGCAGCTCGATGCGACGGCCCGGGTGCAGTTGCCGCTCGCGCCGGCATTGCTGGCGATGGCCGAGGAGACGTACTCCCCGAGAACCCGCCGGGGGCTGCGGCAACTGGCCGCGCGACTGGAACGGGGCGAGTCATTGTCCCAGGCACTCGACTCCGTGGAACTGAGGCTGTCTCCCGCGCTGCGAGTCCTGGCGGAGCGTGGCACGCAGTTCGGCCGCTTCGATGCGGTGCTGCACTGGACGTTCGAGCAGACCCGGCGCTCCAACGAACTCCGGCGGCAGTTGTGGCTGGCGCTGACCTATCCGTTTCTTCTCATCGCGATCGCGTCGGTCGTCGGTTCGTTCATGTTTTTTTACATCGTCCCGCAGTTCAAGAAGATCTTCGACGACTTCGGCACCGAACTGCCCGGCCTGACGGCTGCGGTGATCGGGGTGTCGGATTTCGGAATCAACTACTGGCTGCCGTGCGTGGGGGTGGCCGGGGTGTTGCTGCTGATCGTGCTCGGCACCTGCCCGTTCCTCTGGCGCGGCCACTGGCTGGTGTCCCGCCGGTGGTCGGGTTCGATCCCGCTGATCGGGCCGCTGTTTCGGCTGGCGGCGCTGTCCGAGTTCTGCCACCTGCTGGCGGTCTTCGTGGAGTCCGAGATGCCGCTCGCGACGGGGATACGCGTGGCGGGTGAGTCCAGCGGGGACGAGTGGCTGAAAATGGTGACCGTTCAAATGGCGTTGGACATCGATCGCGGCATCGGGGCGGAGATGGCGGCCATCACCAGCGGCTTCCCCGCGTCTGTGGCACATGTGCTTCGGGAAACCTCGTCGCCGAAAACACTGGCCGATGCGCTGCACGGGCTGGCCGAGATTTTTTCGGCCCGGACCGAAGTCAATTCGCGGCTGACGTCCTCCATCATCGAACCGTTCGTGATGATCTTCACGGTCGTGGGACTGGGAACCGTGGTGATCGCCCTGTTCCTGCCGCTGATCCACCTGTTGAACGCTCTGTCGTGAAGGAACGAGTCCGTCATGCAAGTGCTCATCGCCGTCACCATCGTCCTGTTGCCCCTGGCCCTGTTGGGTGCCGCGCTCGGTCTGCGGATTGCCTCCGACGCGCAGCCGGAGACATCGTGGACGGGGCCGCGCCGCCGCACGCTGTTCATACTCGCCTACGTGTTCCTGGGCATTGGCATGTTCGTGCTGCTGGCGACGGCGATGCTCGGTCATCCCCTGGCGTTCATCGCGTTCGTGATCTTTGTGCTGGCCGTGACCCAGTTGGCCGTAGCCGAACTGCAACTGCTCGGTTCGCGCCGACGGGCGCAGGAGGCCGAGTTGCTGTGGATGCTGGCGACCTCGGTTGTGTCCCACCGGAATCTCGCGGATGACGTCGAAGCCTACGCGCGCGGAAGCTGGGGGACGCGGCACCAGCGGCTGGTCGAGTTGGCCAATCGGTTGCGAGACGGGCTGCCCAGCAGTGAACTGGCCGTGCCGCAGGGATTGCTCTCGCGCGCGGCGACACTCGAAATCCAGGCCGGTTTGCAGTCGGGGAAACTGGCCGAGGCACTCCGCGACGCGGCGATCAAACAGACCCGGCAACTGACCGACGGCACGCACTCCGTCGATGCGAACGCCGCCCTGACGTATCCGGCAATGATCCTGACGGTGACGGTGTTGATTGTCGGCTTCCTGATGTACTACATCATCCCGAAGTTCAAGAAGATCTGCGATGACTTCGGAACCGAACTGCCCGGGATGACGAAAACACTGATCGCGATGTCCGACGCGGTTGTCAACTATTGGTATCTGGCCGCGCCGGTGTTCCTCCTGACGGGGGGCGTCGTCGTCGCGGCGGCGACGTCCTGCTATTACGGCTGGCCGGTGCTGTGGCAGCAGTGGGCGGGACGCTGGATCGTCCGGCCGCACGCGTCGGATGTGCTGCGATCTCTGGCGGGAACCGTGGAAGTCGGTGCTTCGCTGGAGCGGGGCCTCGATCCGTTCGTCTCTTCATCGGGGCCGATCCTGTTGCAGCGACGGGCCGCTGCGATGCGACTGGCTTTGTCGCAGGGCGAACCGTGCTGGGAACTGTTGGCCCGCGCGGGATTCCTGCGGGACAGCGAGGTCGTGCTGATCGAGGCGGCCCAGCGCGCCGGCAATCTGCCGTGGGCGCTCCACACGCTGGCCGACAGCCTCGACCGTCACCTCTGTTTCCGCTTCACGGCGATTTTGGAACTGCTGCGTCCGGTGGCGATCCTGATCCTCGGAGTCATCGTCGGCTTCGTGGTGATCGCGATGTTCATGCCGCTCGTCAAACTGCTGAACGATTTGAGTTGAGTGATGTTGAGTTGAGCGATGTTGAGTTGAGGAAACTGAGTCCATGACGAACCGACCACCGAAGAAACTGTCCGAGAACCACCTCAGGGAGTGGAGTTCGTGGTGTTTACCCGGACTCAATCGACCGCGTTCCACTGATGGGTTGATCTCCCGGTGGTTGAGGACTGTTCTTCAGCCCGGAGGGCGACAGAAGGTAGCCCACGGCGCGAGCCGTGGGGTCAGACGCAACGGGTTACGACAGCCCGGAGGGCGATACTCCGGTAGGACTGTCGCTCTGGCTCGGAGAGTGTCGCCCTCCGGGCTGAAGCAGGGACATGCTCACCCATCCCACGGCTCGCGCCGTGGGCTACCCTCTGTCGCCCTCCGGGCTGAAGATCAAACCATTCAGAAACCACTCACTTGTTCTTGGACACGTTCGAAGCTGCGGAGCGCAGGTCGATACGGGCGGACCTGCTCTCGACGCGGATTCACGCTGGTCGAGTTGATCGCGACCTGCATTCTGCTGGGTGTGGTCTTTTCGGTGTCGATCCCGCTGTTGACGGTGGTCGCCCGGGAACGACGATCGGCCGAGCAGCGACAGTTCGCGTTGCAGCATGCCGCCAATCTGCTCGAACGCGCCACGACAAGGGACTGGGCGGAATTGCCGGTGGGCAACCAGGAACTCACCGCCGCGCCGGGCGATGTTCAAACGTTGCTCCCCGGTTTGGAACGGCAGGTCGAAGTCAGGGAGTTGCCGGAGTCACCACGCTCGAAACAGGTGACCGTGTCGATCCGCTGGACGAGCCGCTCGGGGCAACCCGTCGCGCCAATCCGTCTGTCGGCGTGGGTCTATCCGAACGGGGAGGAAGCACAATGAAGC
>JANMLE010000117.1:0-4269 GCA_031372385.1 Planctomycetota bacterium
TTTTTGTGCGCTTTCTTTTGCGCCGGTGTGTGTTTTTGTTTCCGTGTTTTTTGTGGGGGCTTTTTTTTTTTTTGGTGGGTTCCCACCCCAAAATTTGTTTGGTCGCGCCCCCCCCCCACGACAATCTGCGACAGTTATTTCTGTGCCGATCCTTTGCCGCCACGCCAACGGCGCGCGTGCGATCGCCGGTTCGCCCGCATCCGCTCCCACGCCGTTGGCGTTGGGGCTAAACGTGGGAACGTCTTCATGGCCGCGTGAGGTATCAGATCCCGTCAAGCAAGAGCACTCCAGAAAGTCATCCCGCCAGCGCGCTGCTTGCGCGGAAACCGACGACGTCACCGACCGCGATGATGTGCGCAGCCCAAGTCCGGCCATCCGCATCGCACCAGATTCGGCCGTGTTCATCGAGGCCCACTCCGGCGGATTCCAAGTCGAGTCCCCCGGTGCGGCCCGCGCGACCGACGCAGACCAGTGCCGCTTCCGCCGTCAACACTCGTCCGCTGGCCAGTCGCACCGCCGCCCGATGAGGACCAGTCCGTTTCTCGACGCCGATCACTTCGTCACCCAGTCGGAACGCGATGTTGAGCGACTGGGCTTCAAACAGGGCCGCGTTCATCAACCCGCCGCACAGATCGAAGTGGTTGGAGTGTTCGTCAACGACCGTGACTTCAACGCCGAGCATCGCCAACACGATGGCGTGGTCGAGCCCCGTCCGACCCGCTCCGACCACGATCATCGAGTGCGGCAATTCGTCCAGTGACAACAGTTGTTCCACGGCGAGAACGACCCGACCGTCAAACGGTGCCTGCCCCAGCGGCGTCGACTTGGTTCCGCACGCGAGCACAATGGTCTCACCGGTCAGCAATTCCGTCCCCACTGCAACTGACTTCGAATCGACAAACCGAATGTCGCCGGCAAACACGTCCACCCCCAGCCGGGCCAGTTCCGCCTGATCCGACGCGAGTTGCGATTCGATTTCGCTGGCGACTTCCCTGCGGAGCTCCGTCATCAGCACCGATCCGGTCTTGAACAGGCGTTCGGCGGCCTGACGGAGCATTCGGGATGTGATGCGATCAGAGCCCGCTTCAGACGAGCGAATCAAGGCGACCCGCTGTCCCTGTGCCGAACCCCCGATCGCAGCGCGGACCGCGTCCGGTCCGCTTCCAATCACCAACTGGTCGTATCTCATGGCCGCACTTCCCTCCCATTTCTCCCACAGTCTCAGGAGAAACATCGGCAGGGGTGAAGCTGGTCCGATAACGAAGACTGTACGAATCGGCGAAACTTGCCGGTCCGCACGCGACCGTGCCGGTTGTAGGAGTTGTCGCACGACTTGCCACTGAGCAATCAGCAGCTCTGCGGGTCGCGCGGTCCGCCCTCGGGCAAGACTGATTGCAACGGACAGCCGTCGCACCGGGGCTCGCGGCCGCAATGAGCTTCACCCACTTTGCTCAGCAACCGCGACAGTTCCTGGCGTTCGAGACTCGATTGGTCCAAGCCGCGCACGAAAAACGATTGCGCTTCCTCGTCATCGACAGGTAGGACGAGCCAACCGTGACGGACCGCAACACGCAGGGCCGCACGATCGACGGGGAAGACCGGCAGCCCGGCGGCAAACAACAGCAGCTCGTCGACGGTGGCCGGGCCGAGGCCGCGGATCTGCCGGAGTGACTCGCGGTAGGTCACGACACTGCCCGACCATTCGGGGGATCGTTCATCACCGAACTGCGACAACCACCACGCAGCGACAGCCCGCACCACCGATGCCTTTTGCGGGCCGCGCGGAATCGGCTTGAGGAGTTCCACCAGTTGTCCGGCAGTTGTAGCTTCGGATTCGCGCGGCGTTGCCAGGGGAGATGACTGCAGCAGTTCGGACAAGGCTCCGTTGGCGGGATGGTCGCTTGAAATTCCCATCAGGACTCGCAGGAAGCGGGACCATGTGGCTTCGTCGTTTGGCACTTCAACGTGGCCATAGGCGTCACGCAGGAGAGTGATCGCCTGGTCGATTCTGGAAGCATCAGTCATCGGTCGTTTCCTGTGTGATACGGCAATTCATAGTTTAAACCGGAGCCATAGGCGACGGCGGTCGTGGCCTTCGCGTTCAACTCAAATCCGCCCGGCATTGGCTCCGCCACTTCCCGAAGTTGCGGTGGAACCCCGAAGGCTCCCGCGAGTCGGGCGTCTAGCCCAAACTCCGGGTCTTCGGGTACACTGCGTCCGCCCATTCACCAGTACGAAGGTACGAAGGACCGAACCGATGAACTTCATCAGCCGCAAGATTTGGGATCCGTCGCTGCACAGGCTGACGGACGAAGGCGTCTATCGCAACCGTTCACAGCACCGCCGCGACTTTCTGGCGTCGCTCGGACTGGGATCGCTCGGGATGTTGGCGAGTTCCCTGCTCGTGGGTTGCGGAGAACACCAACCCGACACGGAAAAACTGAAGGCCGCGGCCGATATCCAGATCCCCAAGGCATCGAAAGAGGTCTATCCCGCCGAGCGGAACGCGGCCTTCGAGTACGGACGGCCCGAGACGTCGCAGCAGGCCGCCGCGATCTACACGAACTTCTACGAATTCTCGACCAGCAAGCAGACGTATCTGCACGTCGACCGCTTCACGCCGACACCGTGGCAGGTGAAGGTGGACGGTCTCTGCGCCAAGCCGATGACCTTCGATCTCGATGATCTGTACGGCAAGTTTGAATTCGAAGAGCGGGCGTACCGGCACCGGTGTGTCGAGACGTGGGCGATGTGCGTCCCTTGGACCGGCTTCCCGCTGCACGCGCTGCTGAAGATGGTCGAACCGGAGCCCGCGGCAAAGTTCGTGCAGTTCGAGACGTTCAGCCGGCCGACCGAAGCCCCAAACATGACCGACACGTCGTTCCCCTGGCCGTACACCGAGGGGATGACGATCGCCGAAGCGATGAACGAACTGGCGTTTGTCGCCACCGGGATCTACGCCGAACCGCTGCCGAAGCAGCACGGGGCACCCGTTCGGCTCGTGCTGCCGTGGAAGTACGGCTTCAAGAGCATCAAGTCGATCGTCCGGATCACGCTGACCGGGAAGCAGCCGGAAACATTCTGGAACACACTCATTCCACGCGAATACGGGTTCGAGGCAAACGTCGACCCCGACGTGCCACATCCCCGCTGGCCCCAGACAACCGACAAGATGCTCGGCACCGGCAAGAGCTTTCCGACCCTGAAGTACAACGGCTACGGCGACTACGTGGCCAAGCTGTATTCCTGACCGGCGACGGCGGGCGCGGTTTCTTCGCGCGACGGTGCAATGAGGCATCCCGCGAAATCAGCCAATCGCCAGCACCGCCGCGAGAGCCTTCGTGATCTCATCCATCCGGGGCGCAGTCAGCCGGCCGATCTGTTTGACGAACCGCTGCTGCGAGACGGATCGCACTTGAAAGGCATCGGCGGCGGAGACCTTGCTCAGGCCGTTCGTTGGGTCGGGATCGACCCGTACCATCCACGCGGCGACGTCGTAATGGTCCTTCCAGTCGGTGATGGGCACGATCACCTTCAGCGGCAACACCCCCACCGCGTCATCGTTGACGATGACCGCCGGGCGGGTCTTCCGAATCTCGGAGCCGACCGTGGGGTCGAGATCGATCAGCCAGACTTCACCGCGCCGCATGGACCGGCTCCCCGTCGAGCGCCGTGAAGCTCGTCAGTTCCGCGTCGTTGGCGTAGTCGTCGAACAGCAGATTGGCCGCATCGGACAGACTCTTCTTCGCCGGAACACCTGTTGAACACGGTTCGTTGACAGGCATTGACTGCTGCATCAGGCGAAGAGCTTCCCGCAAGAGTTCCAATTGTTCAGGGACTGCGAGCTGGCCGAATTCGTGGAGCAATTGTGCTTGAGTCATCTCGGTCCTCAATCTGTCGGCGTCATCGACCAGGCAACATTCCGTTCGGGTGAAGTTCGATTCGGCCCAACTGCCCGCAACTTGCGACACGCGGAAGTTCTCATCCCTCCGACACGCCGACGATCACGACCCGCAGCGGAATCTTGACCGCGGTGCCCGCCGACTTGCCGTCGGCCGTCAGGCGCAGGATCCAGAATTCCTTTTCGTGAGTCAGTGCCGGAGTCTTGTCGTCGGCCTTCGGCGGCAGCAGCGAGTAGATCGCCGGATGATTCGAGCCCGCCGTCTTTGCACTCAGTTTGAACAGGTCTTGCGGTGTCGCCGGAGTGGCGGGATCGGTATCCGCCTGGGCGGGAATGGCGAGCAGGAAGTCGGCCAGATCGCTGGTGCC
>JANMLE010000135.1:0-4468 GCA_031372385.1 Planctomycetota bacterium
ACATGGCGTTCGCCCACTTCGCTTGGTAGTCTCGACCTTGCTTGGCAAGGTAGATGAATAAAAGAGAAGAGAGCCCCGGACGTTGCAACGTCCGGGGCTCTCTTCGTCTTTGCGGTGGTGATTCGAGGCAGAACGAATTCAACATCGGCGTTTCAACGCCGACTCTGCGTTCACCACGACTTGAAGTTGAGAGGAACAGCGCGTTCAGCAGCAGCCTGTCGTTCCACAACCCGTGGGCGCGGCCAGCGGCAGGCAGCAGGGCGAGCCGGGTTGTTGGTTGGCATCGGTTCCGGCCGACTGACCGACGACGATGACTTGGCCAGAGTACGGAGGCCGTTGCAGGGCGCGGGCGGTTGACGGTTCCACGTTGACTCGCAGGCCGCGTCGATAGGTAAGTCCGGCGTCGTCTTGCACGGACTTCCACGGTCCTCGGTAAGTCACGGAGACGGCCTCCGCGTCCTCCGAGCTTTCATCGGCAAGTGGCTTGTGAGCGCGCAGCGTCAGGCTGCGGAATTCGATCCCTTCCACAACGCGCCATGGTTCTGCTTGACGCTCCATGATTTCCAAAGCAGCAAACCCAGCGGCTTCGAACGCGGTCAGGAACAGATCCTCGCGGAAGGCGCCACTGAGACAACCGCTCCACAATTCCGGATTGTTTTGCAGGTCGGCGGGGACATCCCGGTCCGACACAATGTCGCTGATCACCGCGCGGCCGCCGGGCTTCAACACCCGGTGGATTTCGTCAAAGAGTTGCCGACGGTCTTCTGATTGGACCAGATTGAGGACGCAGTTCGAGACCACCACATCGACCGATGCATCGGCGATCAGCGGCATCGCACGACGCAGTTCGTCTGCCTGCTCATGCAGCCGCAGCCAGTCGGAACTGGTCGAGACCGGCCGCTCGCGCAGGCGGGCATCGAGTTGGTCGAGATCGAGCCGCAGATCCTGGATCTGGCCCTTGCGGAATTCGACATTGGAATAACCGATGCGCCGGGCGACCTCCGACTGCGATCCACGGGCCAGCGCTAGCATGTCGTCATTGCTGTCGACCCCGATCACCCGACCGGTTGGCCCGACGACCTGGGCGGCGATGAAGCAGATCTTCCCTCCACCCGAACCGAGATCCAGTACCACATCGCCCGGCTGGAGATACTTCGACGGATCGCCGCAGCCGTAGTCTCGTTCGAGCACTTCCTCGGGGATGGCGGCAAGATACCTCGCATCGTACGACACCGCGCAACACAGCTCTGCGGTTCGATCCTTCGCCGCTTCGGAATAGCGATCGCGGACCGCGGCCGAAACGTTCAGCGTCACCAAGTCTGTCACCACAGCACCCCTTCCCGGAGACCCTTGTCGAGATTCGGCCGGAATTGTAGTTCATCACCGGGAATTCGAAACCAACACACCGGAAACCTGTTGAATCCCACGGACGAAATCCGTGTTCAGGGACGGCGGTCGCGCGGCGCTCGTCGGATGCAGAACAACATTTGTCCGGGGTCAGGCACCGCATGCTGCGCTTCTCGTGTGGACGAATGGCGGCCGTCGGGCGATGATGCCGCACATCACTCCGGCTTGTTCAGCGGACATCAACTCATGAAAACCTCGCAGAATAGCGCTGCCCCGTCGGACGTGCCTCCGGTCGTCGAGAGCCCGGTCGCGTCCAGAAGCGTTGCCGAGCGGAGTCTGATTGCTCTGGTGGTGGCCCTTGTCGCCTGCCTGGTGCTGGTGGCGATCGGACAGACCATCGGCCCGGATGTGATGCGCCAGGTGCGACGCTGGTCCGGGGTTCGCCCGGTGATCGCTCCGCCGACGGTCGACGCGGAGTCGCCATTGATGGCTGACGCCAATCCCGTGGCGAGGCCGTTGGATCGGATGAGTTCGCTGGCGGCCGATGCCCAAATCTCACCGCCGCGCCGCAGAGTGACGGGACAATCCCGTGATGCGCTCGCCGCCAATGAGGTTGCCGCATTGGATGGCGATTCACCGGACGCTGCGTCGAAGGTCGAGGGACGCGCTGACGAGCCGGCGGGTATTCCACGCGATGCCGCGACTGGCGAGCCCGCGATGGCTGCCGGGGATGGTCGGTCCAATGCCGGTCCCGCGGGGATGCCAAAACAGGACGCGGTTGATTCCACCGAGGGAATGCTCGAAACGGCGGCGCAACTCGTGAACCTGTCCTGGCAGGATTTCGACTATCCCGTGCAATGGCTTGCCGCCGAGACATCGAAGCCGCGCATGCTCTATGGCAGCCATCGGAATCGTTTACTGAAAGCGATCGCGCACACCAGTCCGTCGGCGCTCTCTCTGGAATTCGCACGCAGGGATTATGCGGCGGCACGGGCTCAGTTCGCCGGGGATCCGCGCCTCGACTATGCGTTCGGACTGGCGCTGTGGAAGCATGAACAATTTGCCGAGGCGATTGACATGTTTCAGACCGCCGCGCGTCTGGATGACGTTCCCTTTCTTCCGGCGGCACTGGCCGTCGCCTGGGGCCGGTTCTTGAACCACGACGAGCGGCGCGGGTTGGACCAGTTGGCTCACATCTCCCGGTTGCTGGCGGCGTCGAATGATGACTATCCCCCGGACTCGCAGAAGGAACAGGCGGCCCTTTCGATCGGACGGGCTCTCGGCTACCTGACGGGACCGGGGCAGATCCCGGAAGTCGCCGAGTCCGTCGAGTTGACCTCGATCAACATCCTGAAACGGCTTCCCGACAGCCTGCGGGCGGCGTGCGAAAGCGGCCGAATGCAAGTCGGCCAGCGTCAGTCTGAATTGCTGCAGTTGGCGGATCTTCCCCTCGACGGACTTCAAACCGGTCATCAGTTGCGACGTGACGAATTGCAAACGCGGATCGATGAGTTGCGTGAGGAAATGCGCGACGCGGGTCTCTCGCTTTCGCGCGACCACGTCTCGCATGTGGACGCGATCAAGGATGTCATGAAGGAATCTCTGGATCTCAGCGCGCAGTTTGAGAAGCTGCGGCCATCCCTCAAAAAGTTGACGGATGCGGCGTGGAAGCTCGCCAAACCCCAGCCGAATGTGAGCGTGAAAGTCATGCCCGGACACTTCAGCGCGGTCATCGGTCAGAACGGCCAGATTCAGGTTTCACGAGGCACCTCGACGCTGACCGCGCTGGTCCCGGAAACAGCGCCAGCGCGGGCTGCGCGGATGTCGCAACTGAACAAGGTCCGCGAAGAACGCAAGAAGATCGAGCAGGATTTGTCCAAGCTGCGGGAACAGCAGGCGGATCTGGTCGCGCGCCGGCACAAGGCCGAGCAAGATCACAAGCTTGAGAAAGACGAAGCCCGCCAAGAGCGCGTGGCGAGAATCCAAGAACAGCGGGAACTCGAACGCAAGCTGGAGTCGTTGAACCAGGCGCTTCGTCGCACGCTGGCTCTGCGCGAAGGAGTCGACACGATCGCCGCCTACATCCCGTGGAACATCGAGGTCGAAGGCGAAGCCCTGTGGCAGGCGCTGGCCGCCAAGCCGCCGCGTCGCACGCCGTAACGGCTTGACGGTATTAGCCGGAACGCGCTAGCGTCCGGTTCTGGTTCGGGTAGCAGCTCCGAACCGGGGCGAGCGCCCAATGGCACTGACTTTACCCGTAAAGTAGCAGGCACATTCCATGTGCCGTCCGCAAGTTGCAGGCAACGGCACATGGAATGTGCCTACTACTTTCTAAAGTCAGTGCCATTGGGCTAGCGCCCCGCGGCTGATGAAGTCACCGGAAAGAATTGCCATACTCGTTCCGCTTCAGAACCGGAGTGCAGGTTTGTCCCCGCGACTGATCCTTCGCTAGAATCCGGTTCCAATCCGTCTCGTCCCGCGCGCTCGCCGGAACTTTGCACCGGACGCATCGTCGAAGACACGGTTGCCCGACTCGATTTCCAGAACATCTCCACTGAGGTCTCTCAGCGAGGAACCCGCGATCATGGATTTTCCCGTTTGTCCTTCGTGCAATCAGTCGGTCATCGATGATGATGTCGAGGACTGCCCGTTCTGCGGCTCGTCGATGAAGGCCAAACCCGGCTCCAAACCCGCGGCTAAATCAACGGCCTCCAAGCCTGTGGTAGCGCCCACTGCGAAGAACCCCGTCACGGCTTCCAAGCCCGCCGCAGCGGTGTCCGTCAAACCGGGAGCCGGTGCGAGGCCCGGTGCCGCCAAGCCGGGGCCCGCCGATGATTTTCCATTCGACGCGGAAGTGCCGGGGGCCAAGACCGCCATTCAGGCGATGCCAAATCCTTCCAAAGGACGGTCGCTGCAAGTGGTCTGTCCCATGTGCGAGACGGCCGGATATGTCCCGCCGACCGCCGTCGGCAAGGACGTAAAGTGCGCCAACAGCAATTGCATGGTTCCGATCTTCAAGGCACCGGCGGCGACAGTGGAAGCTCCGCCCCCTCCGCCCGCTCCCAAGAAGAGCAACCTGTTGCTCGTGGGCGGGATCACCGCCGCCGTCATGGTCGTGGGT
>JANMLE010000182.1:0-8599 GCA_031372385.1 Planctomycetota bacterium
ATCCGCGAAGCGTTGCAGGATTTGCGGCAACTCCCGCTGCACTGGAACGAGAGTCTGACCGACGTCGCGAGTGCTTCCCGAACCGCCGAGGTCTTCGACCTGTTCGAGGCATCAACTCCTGCCGCGACAGCGCGATTGGAATCGAGCCCGTCACGTGTGACGGAGTCGTCACTCCAGTTCCAATCCGTCGAATTCGGGGCTGATCTGCCGTTGACCGAAGCGATCGTTGACTCAACCGGCTCCGACCTGTCCGCAGGGACGTTCGAGTGCGGCATGCCAGACATTGACGAACTTGTCGGCGACACTTTCGCCGACGAGGACTGCGCGGAATCGGAGACCGCTGACGACACGGATTCGGCGGATGATCAGCCGCCGAGTGTGCGAAGTTTCATGAACACAGAGCCTCCCCGGTCCGTCGTCAAACCATCCACGGTCACATCACCACCAACAGTCATTCGACCGATGGCGGGAATTCGGCGTGGCGAGGTCGTGGAAGAAATTGTCTGGGATCGATATGCCGCCATCGACGGCGGCTTTCCAATTCCCGATGCCACTGCTCTTGAAGCCGCAGTTCCTGAAGCTACAGCTCTTGATATCACAGCTCTTGATATCACAGCGCCACTCAGCGAA
Source organism: Planctomycetota bacterium (assembly GCA_031372385.1). Taxonomy (GTDB): domain Bacteria; phylum Planctomycetota; class Planctomycetia; order Planctomycetales; family Planctomycetaceae; genus Schlesneria. The sequence goes on from JANMLE010000182.1 coordinate 631, forward strand.
CCGGTGCCGGACGCTGGTCAACCTGTGGCTGCCGCTGCGGGAAATGATTGTGACACTCGGGTCTCCGTCCAGGTTCACGGCGAGGCGTCTGTTGTCGAGGTGAACTCGGCACCCGATCAAACGTGTTCGGCGGAGGGCCCAGCACTGTCGCATGACATTCCTATCGCAGACGAAGCTGTTTCAGCCGACGATGGATTCGAAGCCGTCTGTTCGCGATTGGATGAGCGGCTCCCGGAAGTGCGTGAGAACCCCGGCTGGGATTCGGCGAGCTTGGAACTTGGCAACGTAAAAGAACGACTCGAAGCGCCCCGCGTCGATGCGGATCGCGGGAACTCATCGGACGATTGGGATTCATTGGAAGCAGAACTTGGCATGGCCGTCTGCGAACTGACCAGCGACGTTCGAGCAGAGACCAAGACCTCCAATGACGGCCATTCGGCATTCGAGCGACTGCAAGAACTCTTGGGAACCGCGCAACCCGACTCGTCGGTCATTGATGCCAACTCGTCGAGCATCGAATTCGGTTCGGATTCCGTTTCAAGCGAGCAATCCACCGGACCGCGGGACGATGCGTCGTCGAGAACGGTGCCCGCCGATTCGTCGGCGCGGCCCTATCGCAACCTGTTCAGCCAGTTGCGCCGCAAGCAGCAGGGTCTGCTCTGATTCGGCATGGCTCCGTCGAAAGGCGAGCGGCGGATAAAACGTTATCCACCTCCAAGCACGATGCGCAAGCGAGTGTGCCCGAAAACTCACTCACTCGCTTGCGCTGCGTGCTTGTATGCCTATTCCGGCCGCTCGCCTAAACCTACAGCGCTGACTTGGGTGTTTCGTAGCTGAAAACCAACGAGAATTCGTTAGCCCGGAGGGCGGCAGATGGTAGCCCACGGCGCGAGCCGTGGGGAATGTCAACAGGCTCCCACAGCCCGGAGGGCGACACATCGAAGGAAGTTCAACGGTCGGTCAATGTGTCGCCCTCCGGGCTAAATGCGGTCCCGCTACCACTCCACCCACGGCTCGCGCCGTGGGCTACCATCTGTCGCCCTCCGGGCTGAAAAGACAGCAAACACAGCGACTTCCGCTGTCAGGTTAGAGCTGTAGGCCTAACGGCCCCAGCGAAGCCGGAATTGCCTTGTCGGTCCGCGACAGACTGACGCGATCGGTCTGCAACAAGACGACTCGGTGAGTATGCCGCCTTCTCCCGCGTGAGGTGCGACTCACCGGCCGGCCGACTTCAGCGTTCCCAGCCAGGCTTGGAACTGGCGGTCGACCGTCCGCAGGTCGGTTGTCCCCATCAATTCGGACAGTGACTGCATTGCGTCCCGGTCGGACTTCGTGTGCGAGCGGCTCTTTCTGTAGAAGGCTTCCAACAGGTTTCGCTGTTGTAGAAACAGGCAGAAGTAGCGCGCGTGCGCATAGTCGACCGAGGCATCGCGTTTGGCAAACTTTTCACCGGCCAGCTCGGTGACTGTCGGCACTTCTCCGCGCCGCATCACATCCTGCAGCACGGGTCCGCGCCAGTTTTCCAGACCGATCAGCCGCTGGCCGTCCGCGGAGAATTCGCACTCCTCGTACAGCGACGCCAACCCCTCGTCGAGCCATTCCGGCAGCGTTGGAAAATCGGCGTGCGCCAACGCGTGCGTCAGTTCGTGAGCCAGCGTTCCCTCACCCGTGGCGATGTTCACGATCACCCGGTGTTCCAACCGCGAGTAGATCCCCGCGTACTCGCTGCGATCGCGTTCTCCCAGGCACCGGTTGCATTCGCGGTAACTTTCGTCCGACGAGCACAGGACCACCGTGATCGGCCACGCCGGGTGAGTGTCAAAGAACTGAACGGTCAGAGCGCGGGCGGTGGGAGCGATCGTGTCCCGGTGGTATCGGGTCAGAGCATCCTCGGAGAAATCACCGGCAATCACGAAGGGCTCGTGAACCACGACATGCCAGTCGGAGGGCAGCCGCTGTTCCAGATTGTCCACCGTGCTTCGGCAATCCACACTCTTCGAGTTCGCCGTGTGACCGGGAGCGATGGTGGGGAGGAACGGTTCCATCCGGTGGGTGGACGAAAACGGAGTGGCGATTGCGTAGCACACCGCAATGATCGCCAACGGCCCGGTCGTCAGAAGCTGCCCACGCATTAAAGTCACTGTAAACACACTCGTTCAACACTGGAGAGGGTGCCGGCCAGCATGATGGAGAGACCTCGAACTCTACACCGCAATGCGGGGTCGATCTCCAACGGTTCATGCCAACGTGCAACGAATTAAGACCATTGTCCGGCGGTGCGCCAACTGATACCATCCGGTCGAAATTTCCGGCACAATCGTCACAGATGTTCCGGGCCGTGAGATTGATGCTTTCGTTCGACGGCACTGTCGCTGAACTCATCGAATCGAGCGGTTGTTCGTCGTGCGGACGCCTTCAGTCCGATCTTTCAGGCTGTTTTCAAAACAGATCAGGTATCCGGGATGGAATCGACGCTGTATCGCCACTTGGGCGCACACTTGGACAGCCGCGATGGCGTTGCCGGCGTGACGTTTCATGTCTGGGCGCCGAATGCCTCGGAGGTCGCTGTTCTGTGCGACCAGAACTCGTGGATGCACGGTCGCAATCCCTTGAATTCGAGCGACAGCGGCGTCTGGTGGGGATTCGTTCCCGGCCTGAAGCATGGCGATGCCTACAAGTTCGCCGTGCGCACCCGCGAGGGCCATCTGCTGCAGAAGTCCGATCCCTACGCCTTCGCCGCCGAAGTCCCTCCCAAGAGCGCCTCGGTCGTTTACGATCTCAACGGCCACAACTGGCGGGACGGAACCTGGGTCACTCACCGGGAATCTGTGAACTGGCACGAGCAGCCGGTCTCCATCTATGAAATGCATCTGGGATCCTGGAAACGCCCGACCGACGGCCGGCAGTACTTCAACTATCGCGAGATCGCGCCGCGATTGATCGAGTACGTGAAGGAACTCGGATACACGCACATCGAGTTGATGCCGATCAACGAGTTTCCGTTTGACGGCTCGTGGGGATATCAGGCCACCGGCTACTTCGCGGTGACCAGCCGCTTCGGAACCCCGCACGACTTCATGGAGTTCGTCGATCAGTGCCACGAGGCGGGAATCGGCATCATCATCGACTGGGTTCCGGCGCACTTTCCCACGGATGGGCACTCGCTGGGGGCCTTCGACGGAACCTGCTGCTACGAGCACTCGGATCCGCGCAAGGGATTCCACCCGGATTGGGGCACGCTGATCTTCAATTACGGACGGCGCGAAGTCCGCGACTTCCTCGTCTCCAGCGCGCGGTTCTGGCTGGATGTCTACCACATCGACGGACTGCGCGTCGACGCGGTCGCGTCAATGCTCTACCTGGACTACTCGCGCAAGAACGGCGAGTGGGTGCCGAACATGTTCGGCGGGCGCGAAAACCTGGAAGCGATTCAATTCCTCAAGGACATGAACACGGTCCTGCACCAGGAGTATCCGGGTGTGCTGACCATCGCCGAAGAGTCCACGGCCTGGGGCGGCGTCTCGCGACCCGTTTACACCGGTGGACTGGGCTTCGGCATGAAGTGGGACATGGGCTGGATGAACGACTCGCTGCGTTATCTGCGCCGCGATCCCGTTCATCGCCAGCATCATCAGAACGAACTTTCGTTCCGCATGGTGTACGCCTTCACCGAGAACTTCCTGCTGCCGCTGTCCCACGACGAAGTCGTGCATGGCAAGCATTCGCTGCTGTCACAGATGCCCGGCGACCTCTGGCAAAAGTTCGCCAACCTGCGCGTGTTGTACGGCTACCAATACACCCAGCCGGGAAAGAAGCTGCTGTTCATGGGGGGGGAAATCGCCCAATGGACCGAGTGGAACCACGACACCGAATTGGATTGGGCGTTGGTTGGCCAGCCGATGCACGACGGGATTCGGCGGCTGGTCGGCGACTTGAACCGGCTGTACCGAGCCGAACCCGCGCTGCATCAGACCGACATGATCGCCGAAGGCTTCCGCTGGATCTCGTGTGATGATTCGCAGAACAGCGTCTACTGCTACATCCGCCAGTCGCACGACCGGAACGATTTCCTGGTGATCGTGGTCAACTTCACACCGCAGCCCCGGCATGACTACAAGGTCGGCGTTCCCGTCGCGGGATTCTATTCCGAATTGCTCAACACGGACGCCGGCGTCTACGGTGGTTCGAGTGTTGGAAATGCGGGCGGTGTCTACAGCCTGCCCGGTGCCTGCCACGGCCAGAATCAGTGCATTTCACTGACCTTGCCGCCCTTGGGAATGCTGGTCCTGAAGCCCGTCACCGCCGTCGGCATCTCCCCCTGAACTCGGACAAGTGTTGTTCTGCCGGGAGTCGACCTTCTTCCCGACCGTTGTCGTGCCGGCCATCACAGATGCACGGCCTTCACGTCGGACCACTTGCCTTGCAGGTACTCGACGACGAGGCGGCGGTGGCAGTGGTCGGCGGTCGGTTCACTGCACAGCAAGGCCGTCGGGACATCGAACAGGTCGGGGTTCAACTCGGTCTCGATGCGGCGTTCCTTGATCAGGTCGAGGAACAGCGCGGCATACACGTCCCAGCTTCCCTTTTGTTTCTTGTAGGCGTCGAGCATCTCTTGCGTCGGGGCGAGACGGATCTCGTGCAGGTACTCGGCCCCGCACAGTTCCTTCAGAAAGAACGCGAGGTCGTCCCGCTTGGCGAAGGCCGCCAGTTGCGAGATGTTGTTCAGTCGAACGTCGACCAGTCTTCGGATTCCGTATCGCTTGAGTTTTCCGAAGAACTCGGCGGCTGTGGTTTGCGTAAAACCGATCGTAAAGACCTCCACGGCAATTCCTCCTTGGCATCGGGAAACAGTAAGAGCTGCGCGGCCCCGCCAGCGTCGGTGAGGGCCGCGTGCGTGTCGAGTCGTCCGTCGCCCCGGATGTGCAGCGGGACCGTACCGCGCTCGACGAGGACGCGCGCGACGAGCAGAAACCGGTGGCAGACGGTCGGGTCTTCCTCGCTGCACATCAGCGCGACGCGGTACTTCCGGATTCCCTTCTCGACCCGCTCGATCCCGCCGAGAAATCGCGGCACGCGGGCGAGCGTCGAGTACAGGACATGTCCCTCGTCGTCGTAACAGTCTTGTTCCGGCGGACGGCCGCCGAGTTCCTCGCCCAGAAACAGGTACTGCCGTTTGGCGGCGACGACCTCGCGCTGCAACGCCTCGCGGTTGAACTGCGGGCTGTACTGCGAATAGGGCTGAGTCCGCACATCGACCAGCACCTCGATCTCATGCTGCTTGAGCAGCCCGATGAAATGCTCATCCGTGTGATTGGAATGCCCGATCGTGAAGAGGCGACGTTCGGGAACAACGAGCTCGGACACGGAACGACTTTCTTGGGAAAGGAGGGGGGAAGACAGAGGAGACAGAATTCAGAATACAGGAGACAGGATGCGGAGGGCCGGGGTAGTGGGTCAGTTTGAGTGGCACGCCTTGAGTCTTCGAAGGGCGTGGATCGAGGCACAGCGTAATTCCCACGCCCTTCGAAGACTCAGGGCGTGCCACACGAGTGCCGTTTTCAAACTGACCCACCACCAGGGCCGGAGACCGAGTGACTCGAAGGAGTATATCGCCGTGTTTGGGCAAACTCATCGTGAGACGTGCCGCGCATGGGGATGACCGGCGCGGGGACGCCTGTTATCCTTTCCGGCCGGTCTTGTTGGGTTCGGTTTCCTTCTCGGTGAAAGGAGTCACACATGGCGAAGAATCTCAGTCGTGATCAGAAGCGGAAGGCGAAGTTGGTGGAGCGTGAGAAGCGGTCCCGCGCTGTCGAGGTCTTCACCCCCTATTCCGGCCACAAGTACTACTCCGATCACTGGACGCCGGTCGTCTATGCCACCGAGCGTGCGATCTATGATGTGATCCTCGAATCCAAGCGGGCATTGACGAACGCGCAGGTCGGGCGGGCGCTGGAACTGCTGATCGACCACCTGCGGCGCGGCGGCCCGCCCGCCATCGGCAACGAGGAAGCGGCCGTCCCCTACTCGACCGGCAACGCCGCCGAGTGCGTCTTTCACAACATCCGCCGGTCGTGGCGGCAAATGATTGACGAGGGACGTGCTGTCGCGGCCGCCGACCTGATCGGGATCGCCCGCACGCTGCTGTATTCCATCGAAGCCCACGGCAGCAAGACCGGCCAGGCGCGCGGCTACGTGGCCTTCCTAGAAGACTTCCTTCGACCGGTCATTCGCGACAACGCCGCCGGGACCGAAGCCATGACGGCGGAAGAAATCTTACGTCGCTTCGAGGCGGCTCCGGTGAGGTTGCAACAGGTCGGTGACGTGCTGGTCATCAAGTAGCCGACAATGCGACCGCCCGCTGCCATGCACCCCCGAGCATGGCAACGGCGGTTCGCGGTCACTTGGGATCGGCGCATCAATAACTGTCGGGAGTCTGTGAGAATCAGCCGTAGCACGGACGCCTCGTCCGTGCGGCCAAATGTGGCCAACATGGGAATGGGGCCACACGGACGAGGCGTCCATGCTACGACAGTCATTGATGCGCCGATCCGTGGCTCCGCCGTATCGCTCCGTGGAATGGACGATCGACTCCGGCTCGCCCGCTCTTTCGGCTCCTGTTCCGTCCGTTCCCGTGGCCGCCCCGAAACCGTCTTCCGATTAAGGAGCTTCGTCATGCGATCCGTGCTCGGTTGGATACTGTGTTCGCTCTGTGTTGCGATCGTTTCGCCGGAGCGGGCGTTCGCGCAGAAGTCCGCGTTGAACGAGAGCATCCAGCAGCGCGGAGCGGCGACATGGGAGATCGCACTCAAGATGTGGGGGTTCGCCGAACCGGGTTATCAGGAGACCCGGTCGGCCAAGCTGCTGGCCGACACATTCGAGCAGGCGGGCTTCGTCGTGAAGCGCGGAGTCGCCGAGATCCCGACCGCGTTCACCGCGACGTTCGGAGAGGGCAAGCCCGTGATCGGGATCATGGGCGAATACGACGCGCTGCCCGGCTTGTCCCAGCAGGCGGTCCCCGAGCAACTGCCGCGCGAGGGGGCGACGTATGGTCACGCCTGCGGACACCACTTGTTTGGCGCGGCCTCAATGTCGGCGGCCATCGCCGTCGCCGAACAGATCAAGGCCGGACAGATCCGGGGAACCGTGCGGTTCTACGGCTGTCCCGCGGAAGAGGGTGGTAGCGGCAAGACCTTCATGGTGCGGGCGGGGCTGTTCGATGACTGTGATGCCGCGCTGCACTGGCATCCGTCGGCGCGAAACTCGGCCGGCGACGGATCGTGCCTGTCACGGGTCGCGGTGAAGTTTCGCTTCCGGGGAAAGAGCGCCCACGCGGCCGGTTCCCCGGACCAGGGCCGCTCGGCGCTCGACGCCGTCGAACTGACCTGCCACGCCGCCGAGCTGATGCGCGAACACACCCCCGACTTCACCCGGATTCATCATGTGATCACGGCCGGTGGCGGTGCGCCCAACGTCGTCCCCGACTTCGGCGAAGTTTTTTTCTATGTCCGGCATCCCAAGTCGGAAGTCGTGCGCGAACTTTATCCGCGCCTCGTGAAGTGCGCTCAAGGCGCGGCCCTGGCGACCGAGACCAAGCTTGAAGAAGTCTATCTCGGTGGCACGATGGAGATCCTGCCGAACGATGCCCTGGCGCAGATCGTGGCGGGTAACTTGAAGCAACTGAACGACCTGAAGTATTCACCCGAGGAACATCAATTCGCGGTGCGGCTGCAGGCGACGCTGACCAAGCCGCAACCGCTGGAGTCGCTCGGCCAGGTCTTCAACACCAGCGGCGACGTGGGGAAGGGCTCGACCGATGTCGGCGACGTGTCGTGGGTCGTTCCCACGGCCGGCTTCACCACGGCCTGTTATGTCCCCGGCGCCAGCAGCTAGAGTGGGATGATGCTTGATAGAATCTGGGGGATTCCCTTGGGGGATATTTTCTGATTCACCATAGAAGCTGGGTATGGAG
>JANMLE010000189.1:0-5521 GCA_031372385.1 Planctomycetota bacterium
GACCGGAAGTCGCTGTGAGGATGCTCGATGATCGGCTGCTGAAAGTTGCCGGGGCCCTTCGGTCGCTCGGGACGGAACGGATGTTTGCCTTCGTTGACACTCCAGCCGTAGTTCCCGCCGCGCTCGATGAGATAGACCATCTCCCACAGATCCTGACCGACTTCACCCGCCCACAACCGCTTCTGTTCATCGAAGCTGAACTTCCAAACTTGTCGATGGCCGAACGACCAGATCTCGCCGCGCGCATCGGTTCGTCCTGCAAACGGGTTGTCTTTCGGGATGGAATACGGGCGCGACCCATCGGCGCGATCGACATCAATCCGCAGGATCGCCCCCAACAGATCGTTGATGTTCTGCCCGGTCTCCAGTCCATCGGCGATGCCGCTGCCGTCGCCCGTCGCAAGATAGAGAAAGCCGTCGGGACCGAACCGCACGCAGCCGCCGTTGTGACCTCCGGACGGCCACTCCAGAAAGATCTTTTCGGTTTTGAGCGTCGCGTCGGCGGACGCACCGTCGCGCAGTTCGAAGCGTGACAGGCGGCTGCCCTTCTCCTCGGTCGTGCCGGGATCCAGGATGTAGGTGACGAAGAACTGTCCGTTCGTGGCGAACTGCGGATGAAAGACGATTCCATACGTGGTGTGCTTCAGATCCAGGATCAGGTCCGACGTGCTGACATCCGGCCGATTGTCGAAGATGTGGATCTTGCCCGGCCGCGTGGCGACGCCGAAGCGGTTGCTGCCGGGAACGGCTCCCACCGAGAGCGGCTCGAAGAACTTGAGCTTGGGAAAGGCATCCTGCGTCGTGAAGCGGTCGGGAGGTTCCGGCGTCCCCTGAATGTTGCCGGTCGTCCACAGCTCGCGTTTTTCAATTCCGAACGGCTTGCGAACGGAGGTCTTCCCTGCAACCGGCGCATCGGCCGCGAAGGATTCGTCTGCCAGCAACAACGCCGAAACTGCGACCGCCAGACAGACCATTGCGCGCGACATGAGTACCTCGGGGGAAAGTGGGTAGTGGATGGTGGGTAGTGGATAGTTCGACTGTCTGACTTGCGAAGATGTAGGGTGGGACCAACTCGCTTCGAGCGCCGGCCCACCAGAAAACCGGCTGGAAACTCATGGTGGGCCTGCGCGGCGAAGCGCCGCTGGTCCCACCCTACGGGAAATCACACAGTCGAAACAGTGGATAGCGCGGAAACAAGACGGCGGCACATTGTTGCCGCGTTCGACGGCGTTCGGTAGTCCGCGGCGGTCAACGAATGGCTCGCGCAGGGGTACTCGGGAAGACGTCGTCTCGAATTCCCCTGTCCACCAACCACTGTCCACTACCCACTACTAATCAACCAGCCGAAACACGCCCCAGTTGTGTTCGGCGAGTGGCTTCATGAAGAAGGTCAGTCCCGCTCCACCGCCGCGCTGGGTGACGACGCCGATGGTGTGGATCGTGATCCGGCGGGTCCGGTTGCGCTCGGACATGGCCTCGACGATCTGCACCGGCTGGCCATCCGTCGGTTCCCCGTCGGACAGGAAGTAGATGACTTCGGGGTCCAGGTTGAAGGCGGCGTTCAGCGCCGCGTGCGACGCGGTGCCGACCTGCATGCCGCGGGCGATCACCGTCTGTGCGGCCATCTGTTTGAGTGGCACTGTCGCCGGCACCAGGCGGGGTTGCCAGACGGTGGCGGTCCTGTCGAACATCACGATGTCGAAGTTGACCGCTTCCGGCAGTGACTCGACTGTCTTCAGAAGCGCCATCTTCGCGGCCTCCAGCGGCTGGCCGCGCATGCTGCCGGATGTGTCGAGTACAAACACCACTCGTTTGGCGCAGAGCGGAATCCCGTAGTAGGTGGCTTGATTGTTGTCGAGCGGATCGTCGTCGGCAGCTTGTGCCGGCGGAAACTGGAACGCGGCCTGATTGTCCTTCCACCAGAGGGTCCAATCGCGATCGTTGTCCTTGAACTTCTGCCTCGTGGTCTGGGCCAGGTGTTGAATGATCTCGGCCTGAACGAGACCTTTGGCACCGGGCAGCATTTCCACCAACAAACCGATGGCCGCCGGTTCGCGGATCTTCGACATCGCCTGCACGACGCAGCGACGATACCCGAACTGAGTTTCGAACGGCTTGGCTCTGGTCAGCAGCCTGATGGAGTTGACCGAGTCGACGCCACCCTGTTCCGCCAGGTCGTCAATCAGGCTCATCGGCACGATCAGATTCGCCTTGGGGCCGGCGAGGTATTCATCCAGTGTCTTCTGAACTTCGGCCTGCCGCGCCTCGTCCGTCGTGGCAATCATCCCCCCCAACAATCCGGAGAGAACCTCTTCGTTCGCCTGTTTCTTGACGTAGCGTTTGAATTCCTCGGTCAGGGATTTCACCGACTTGGGATCCTGACCGATTTCACGCAGCGCCTTCCGAGTGGCGACGCGCACGGTGGGATCAAGATCCCCCAATCCACGCTTCAGCAGCGATTCCGCCGTGTCGGAGATGGGGTACTTGGCAAACACGGCAACCGCCTCCGCCCGCGCGGTCGGCGACTTCTTCTTCATCTCCTTCAAGAACGCCTGCCGGGCGGCCACGAAGCCGGAATCGGGCTCGGCCGAGCATGCGAATCGTGCCGCATCCCCGACCGTGCAGGCGAGCAGCACAATCACTCGCGCAGAGAGTTGAAGTCGCATGGGATGCTCCGGGGTGCTCGATGGCCTGACTGTGGATCGGGTGACTCCCAAGACCGGCCCTGACCAGCGTCGCGGCATCATACCGGCAGCCCTTCGCGTTGTTGCTGAATTCTTTGAAGGGAGGAATTGGATGTCGAGGCGGGAGACTGGAGGCGGGAGGATGCAAGACGCTTTCTGCAGCCGCAACGTGACGGATCGACCTGCTGCGGCCCGAACTGAGTTGTTTAACCGCGTGGGCAACGCCCCGCGTGAATCGCGGGTACAGCGTCAAACACGCGGGGCGATGCCCACGCGGTTAAACGAAAACGTCTCATTCATGCCCGTGTGAGAAATAACGACGATGGTAAACGTGGGGTACACTTCCACCGTGCCCCTTTCTCAGGGGCCAGAGCACATTGATGGGGTGACCGACAAAAGTCGCCTGGACAGCGTTTCGTAGCACGGACGCCTCGTCCGTGCGCGAATGTCACGGGCGATTTCAGACGCACGGACGAGGCGTCCGTGCTACGGGGACTTTTGTCGGTCACGTCATTGATACCTCACGCGGTTTCAAATGAGACGTTTAGCCCCAACGCCATCGGCGTGGGGGCGATCAACGCGGTGCCCAAATTCGCGCCCACGCCGATGGCGTTGGGGGCTAAACGCAAAACCTCTCATTCATGACCGCGCGAGGTCGAAAACGTGCCCCGCCTCCGTTTTCAGGCTCTCCGCCATTCCTGTTGAAAGTTGTGTGACGTGAGCGGCAAGGCGCTAGCCGCTCGCTTTCCCGGGTGATTGGGCTTCCCGATCAGAAGGATGTCTCTTGCCCGATGGCTTTCATGACCGCAAACACGGGTGCCAAGGGTGTGCCCGGCTGGGCATACGGGTGCTGGCGACGATGGGGATTGCGGGTGCCCTGTTTTGCCGCGAGTGATTGGCGCACGCCGTACGGATCGTCCCGGAAGAGTTGCAGCGTTCGGGCTTCGGATGCCAGGGCCTGATCGAGCAAGTCGGGCGGGGGATTGCCCACGCCGAGAAAGGTGAAGTCCACCTGGTCCGCGATGCCCATCGTCTCGACACACGTTTGGAAGTGGTGAGTGATGCGATCCCGCTTGAAGTCCAATGAGATGGCCGTCACACGCTGCGGGAGTTTTCCCGTCAGTTCCCAATAGCGGCCGAAGCTGAAGAGCATGTTGGTGAAACTGTCTGTCGCAAACCACTCGCTGGTGATCTGCTGGTCGGACAGATCGAAACCGAAATAGCGGGACTCCGTCGCGAGGCGGTGATAGCTGATGGACTCCGGCAGGTAGCAACGACCGTCGGGTCTCGATTGACCGCCGGAGATGACTCCCAAAGTCCGCGGCCCCTGCTTGGAAAGTTCGCGGCAGAATTCATGCACATGGTCGACGAACACCGTGGCGTGATCGCGCTGATAACCCAGCAGAATCCACGACTGGTCGAGTCTGGGATCGCCCCCCAGCCAGACGCCGTGACAGAAGAGAAACACCGCATCGTCAAAGTCATCGCCAGTCATTTGCCAACTCCTCGAATGACGTTCGTTACTCAGGTCACTTGTGATCGGCCGTTGGGATCGGAACCACCTTGGCCAGCCGGAAGCCAACGCGGTGACCTTCAAACCCGGGGGCATAGTCGTGGCGATCCGCGGAACGGCAGTCTCGTCCGGCGCTGCTCCAACTTCCACCGCGCAGGATTCGATTTGTGGTCTTGCCGGGACCGTGGGGATCCGGCTCGTCAGTGATGGCATATTCCTTCTTGTGCCAGTCATGACACCACTCCAGGATGTTGCCATGCATGTCGAAGAGGCCGCGGCCATTGGGTCGCAGGCTGCCGCCAATCCGGGTCGTGTCGTTGCTGGTGTCCAGGTAATTGGCATAGAGGGGCAGCAAGGCACGATCGCTTCCGAATCCATACGTGGAGCGCAGGCCCGAGCAGCGGCTGGCGTATTCCCACTCGGCTTCGGTCGGGAGCCGGTAACCCAACCGTTCGGGATGGAACGGGCGGTCGTCCAATTCGGAGTCTGGTTTGGAAAAGTCGGGAACGCCGTAACACTGATCGCCGTCCGTACCACCCCCCTTCGCCGTCAGCCACTGGCAGTAGTGGACCGCGCCGTACCAGGTCACGAAATTCATGGGATGCGCGGGCGTGGGACTCTTCTTGTCATCCAGTTTGGCTTTCTTTCCCGTCGCCCGTTCGAAGTGCCGCCACTGGCCCACAGTCAGTTCGCGGTCACACACGGCAATCGGCCGGAGCAGCCGCACATGGTGCCGGGTTTCATCGTCGGAACGCGCATTCTCTGAGGCTGGCGAGCCCATCTCGAACTCGCCGGCGGGAAAGACCACGAACGTGAATGAATCTTCGAATGGCTGCCCCTCGAATTCGCCCTGCACGACATCGACAAACCAGTCACGCTGGCCGGTCGGATCATGGGCGAGCGCGGTCTGATCAACCTTCGCGGCCACCTCAGTTTGTTCCCACTTTCGCAGCAGCCAACCGGCCGCTCCATGTATGGCCGAACGAGGATCGTTCCGATACCAGTCCTCAAGTGTCGCGATCAGCTTCTCACGCCGGGACTGCGGGATGTCGGCGAACGGGAATTCCCCCAGCGCGAGGATCAGGCCGCAGCGAATTGACGGCGATTGCGAAACCGCGGGCGACCGTTGATTCTCGGGCGGCACTGCGGCGGCCATTTCGAGCGCATCGAGCAACTGGTCTGGCGTGACGCCGCGCGGGGTTGGAACGGCTTGGACCCAACCCTTTGGACCGGCGTCGAGCAGTTGGTCTGCCGTCGCTCTCCGGGAACGCTGGCGGTGTGCGAACTGCGCCAGCGCCTCCGGATCGTCGTGGAATTCGAGCGC
>JANMLE010000199.1:0-8673 GCA_031372385.1 Planctomycetota bacterium
TGATGAACGACCGGCTGAGACACCAACATCCACAACACCACGCTGGTCCCAGACACGGCATTCCCCCGCACGGGAAACATCTCGTCCGCCTTCTTCAAGTCAAAGCCCCGCGACAACGCCTCAAACGCCCTGTCAAAATCGCCCCCCCAAAACGATCCTCCACACCCCCCGCACCGCTGGCTCGAGCATCCATGCCAATCTGACTCCTTTCAAAGAGAAGTCGTCACGCTGGCGCAAATCCCGTGCCGTCCCTGATGTGGTGCATACGGAAATCTAAAGTCAGTGCCATTGGGCGCTAGCCGCCGGTCATGCGGGAAATTACCGGCGGCTAGCGACTTGCCGCTCACCTCACACAACTTTCAACAGGAATGGGGGAGAGCCGGAAAATGCAAATCGCGGAACTTCAAAGCTCGAGCTTCAGGTTGGTATTGATACGGTCGGTGAATCCGCCGAAAGACGATTTGCGCGTGCCACTTCGGTCGAGCCCGGCCACAACCGGTCTTGCTGTGGTTCGCCGCCTTCCGGTAGAAACCCCCGCGTTGGCCGGGCGTGATCGGAACAGCCCGGCGGACAGGTTTGAACAAGGGGGCAGGGACGCCATGATTTCTCGTCGATTGACGGAACGTATACAGACCGGCTGGCTCGCGGTTTCCAGCAGCATGTGGGGCGCGGCGTTCGCTTGCGGAGTGCTCATCGGCGCGCTGGCGGTTTCGACGTCGCTGTCGTGGACGCTGACTTGGAGCGACGATCGGGCGCTCGCCTGTGCCGCGATCCTGATGTTCGCCGGCGGAATCGTCGCTGGTGGTCGGGTGACGCTGTCGAAGCATTTGGGTCAGACGGAACTGGCGGTGGTGGCGTGTACGTGGACACTATTGCAGCCGTGGTTGGTCACTGGTCTGACGCTGTCGATCCGCTACCTGCCACTGACATTGCTGGAGTCCGAGCAGAACCGCTTTTTGGTCGGGCTCGTTTGCGCCGTTCCTGCGTGGTTCATGGCGGGATGGCTCTGGTCGAGTCTGGTGATCGGGACCGCCAGCCCGGCTTCGGCCCGACGTTGCAGCGGCTCGACGCTCGCTGCCGTAACGGCGTTTGGATTCGCGATCGGACTGGCGGGCAGCGTGTTTGTGCTGGCACCGTGGATTGGAGCGTGGGGGACGGTGGCCTGTGCTGTGGTGGTCGTGATTGCGGCCAGAGTCGCTGTCGGTTCGAGTCAACTCAAGCCGGACGGGCCAGAGGACACATGCTCCACAGTGACGGCCGCGCAGACAGATGCCGGAACCGTTGCAGTGCAGGCGCTGGCGACCGTTGCGATTGGTGGACTGCTCGCCGTTGTCATGCGTTTGGTGGGACAATTGCTGCCGGATGGTTCGCAGGTCGGCTTAGCGGAATGGATCGGTCTGGCGATTGGCTTTGGCGTAGGGCAATGTCTCCACGGAAGAAAACTCGCGTGGATGATGCGCGGTCCGTGGGTGATGCTCGCGCCGGCCGCCGCCGGCGCGATGCTGCTCGCCTTGCTCCCCGTCGTCGTCGGGGCGTCGCTGTGGGCGACCGCGTCCGTGACTTCGGCTTCGCTGTTGATGGCGTTTCGCGTGGTGCTGCTGGCAAGCGCCACCGCTCCCATCGGCTTCGCTCTCGTCGGTTTGGCGGCTGTTTCAAAGTCCACGTTGGGCCGGTGCCTGTTCACGTTGCCGGTGGCGATCGGATTCATCGGCACTCAATTCTGTTTTCATTCGGTGGGGCTGGTCGGAATGCTGACGGTGTTCTCGGTGAGCCTGGTCCTGCTGGGGCTGTCGCTCTTCCTACTGCCCGGCCGCGAAACGCCGTCGTGGCGGGGTGCGGGTGGCATCGTGTGTTGCTCGCTGCTCGGTCTGTCGGTGCCGATCTGGTCCGCCCACGACAACCCGTCGCGGATGGCCAAGCTGTTGTTCTCGACGCCGTCGTTCGTGGCCCATCGTGCCGGCTGGGATTCCCGATTGCTGCCGGTGCTGGATGATGCCCGAGCCATCGACCAGCGCGAGGGACTTCACGGGCCGCTGACTCTGTGGCGGTCGCACGGATTGGAACTGCATCTGCGCGACAACGGAATTCCCCGCGCGGTGATCTCGGCCGACACGCAGTCGCATCCGCAGTTCGCCCCCGAGGTGTTGCAGGCCGTGTTTCCGCTGGTGATGGTTCAACACCCGAACCAGATCCTGCTGCTGGGAGCATCGGGCGGCGTGCCGCTCGCGACCTGCCTGCAGTTTCCCGTTCAACAGGTCGTCTGTGCGGAAAATGACCGGCAGTTGATGGACGTCATCCGCGGTCCCATCGCGCAGGAAACCGGATACGACCCGTTCACCGACGAACGAGCCCGCGTGGTGACGGTGCCTCCCGCGATGGCCGTGATGGCCGGCCACGGGACATACGATGTGATCCTCAGTTCACCCCCGTCATCCTCGATCGTCGCGGGCGGAGCAATGTATACCGCCGACCACTACCAGCATGCTTCACGGTGTCTGGCGGCCGGGGGAATCTTCTGCCAGCGGTTCGAATGCGTGGACTATGGTCCCGAGCCGTTGCGACTGGTCGTTCAGGCGATGCGACAGGGCTTCTGCGAAGTGATCGCGATCGAAACGGCGGCGGGTGAATTCCTGCTGCTGGGGACGAACACCGCCGGCGTCTTCGTTCAAGAAGACTTGCCGGCGCGACTGGAGGCGACTCACGTGCGGCGATTGCTCGCGCGCAGCGGGCTCGACTGGTCGGCCCTGTTGAACTTTCCCGCCTATGACCACGCAGCCCTCGGTGAAATCTGCGCCGAGGTGCGCACATGGAACAACACTCCCGCCAACGGCATTTTGGCATTGCGGGCTCCGCGGGAATTGATGCGCTGGGGGCCCAAACTGCACGAAGCGCAAACGGTGTTGACGGCCGTCCGCACCAGTCCGGCTCCGTTCCTGAACGCGGAACAGGAAGCGGAATTGGCCGCGGGCGAACTGCACCTGGCCCGCAAGTCGCGACTTTTGGAATGGCTTGGCGATCAACGGATTTCTCCCGACGTGTTGCGCCGGTTGTCCGAGGTCGCCACGCAGAGCAAGCTGGTGCGGGAGAATCCGGAATCACATTGGTGGGAGTATCGCAAGGCGCTGCGGCAGCAACTTCAAAGTCACGCCCGCTCGGCCGTGCAACAGGTCAGTCATTCGACCGACGATGAGCCGCTGCACCCCGAAGACGAGCGCCGCAAGCGGTACTTCATCGCCCTCGGTGCGGCAGCCAAACAACCCCGGCCGACCGCCGAACACATCGAAGCGATCGCTGCGCATCTGCAACCGTACGATCCGCTGATCAGCTACTTTGCCCGCCAGGAAATCGCAGATCTGCAGGCGCGCGGTCAGGTGGATGCCGCGTCGGAACTGGCCAACCGTCTGCACGTCATCTACTTCGCCACCGCCGGAGATGCCTCGACGCGCAACGTGGCCGCGGCGTTGGAACTGCTGGTCCAACATCCGGAGGCGATTGCTGATCCCGCCCGCCGATTTGACACGCTGAATGGGTTGGTTCAAACACTGCGCACCCGCTGGGAATCGCGGCAGTCGCACGCGGTGAAGTCGCCGCGGCGGCAGTTGTCGGACATCGACCGCAGTCTGGTGGCGATCGAGAAGGGGGTGCAGTCGATGGAGAGCCTGCACGCGGACGCGCAGTACTCCACCGCCGACTGGGAGAGCCGCAAACAGGTCATCGATCGAATCCTGCTTCGCCCGTTGCGCGCCTACCGCAGTCAATTGCAGGCGTCGGCCCTCCGCAGCGAAGGCCGCACACAGGCGGCGATGAGCGTGGAGTCGGAAAGCGATGACGCCGGCACACTTGATCACGAACAGCGTCTTTCCAACGAACTGAAAAACAAGCAGAGCGAAAAGTGATCGGCGATTTGACCCGCCGCGATGACCTGAAAGTGGTCGTTGTGTCAGTAGCCCGGAGGGCGGCAGATCGTAGCCCACGGCGCAAGCCGTGGGAGATCGGCAGCAATCTCCAGTCAGCCCGGAGGGCGACACAGCGCAGGAATCTGAAGGTTCGTCAAAGTATCGCCCTCCGGGCTAATGCGAAACATTGATTACTCAACCCACGGCTCGCGCCGTGGGCTAACATCTGCCGCCCTCCGGGCTGAAGAGCGGTCATCGGCCTTCAGCGACGAAACGGCCGGGTGAACGCTTTGGTTTCGATTTGTGATCAGAGCGAACAGGCGGATTGACGAACGTCTGGCGTCTTGATTTGGCTCGTTGTGGCAATACCAATTGCTGTTGTTTTTCGTCATCCCGTGATTGGGGTTGGCTGGTCTGGACGTCAAAATTATACTTCGCGCGCTGTCCGCCACTCCCCGGAGTGCGGTGGACTTTTCAAGTGATTATTGGCACGCCGTAGCATGGAGGCATCGCGTGAACAAGGTTCTCGTGGCTGGTGTGGAATCCGTCGTCGGTGGCAATCTGGCGGTCTGTCTGGCTCGTACCCAGTCGGTGACTGGAGTCTCTCTTTCCGAACCTGTTTCCTTCAGCGGATGCGACATCGAACCGCTGGCCGGCTCCAGCGTGGATGCGGTTCGGCAGGTGATCGAGCGGGTGAAACCTCACCGCGTCATCTTCTGCGGAGCGGGATCGCGAACGGGGTGGGAAGTGGGTGGGCATCCGGAAGAGTCCGATGTGCGGCAGGCGGCAACTTGGATGGCGGCGACCCGTCAGACACAGACGCACCTGACGCTCGTTTCCTCGGGGGCGCTCTTCACCGGCCCGTGGATGTTCCATTCGGAGAACAGCCAGAGCATTTGTCCGAGCCCGTCCGCCCAACATCTGCGGGCGATCGAAACCGCAGTCGCTGAGACTTGCCCCGACGCCTTGATTGTTCGCACGCATGCGTTCGGTTGGCAGCCGGGCGGAAAGGCCGGCTGGATCGAATCGTTGCTCGGACAACTCGAACAGGGAGAGGCGCAGGGGCTGGACTGCTTCCGCCATGCGTCGCCGATCCTGGCGTCGGATCTGGCCGACATCATGTCACGGGCCTGGGGTGCGGGACTGTCCGGCGTGTACCACATTGCCGGCGCGGAACGGGCCAACCCGGTCCAGTTCGTCCGCCGGCTCGCACATCACTTCCAACTTCCGATACCCGCCGTGCCGGCGGGAGAGTTCCTCATCGATCGGCCCACGGGGTTCGGCTGCGGCGAGACGTCATTGCAGACCCGCAAGATCCGCCGTGCGCTGCACGTGTCGCTCCCCATGCTGGAGGACGGCGTGCTGCAATTGTTCCAACAGCACGCGGATGGATATCGCAGTCGCTTGACCGGGCACTCGGTTGTTCCGACCAGCAAGGTGGCGTGACGGGCATTCAGATCGAACAGACGCACAACAAGCCCGACGTCTCACTGACGTCGGGCTTGTTCGTTCGAGGCGCGGCTTTCACGGGCTGCCGATCGAGCTGTGGCATAGGCTTCCAGCCTGTGATTCTTCCAGAAAAACGACAGGCTGGAAGCCTATCCCACGTCTTTTTGGTTGTCGCGGATGATCTGCTGACACAATCGCTACCTCGTGTCCGCCGAAAGCGTTTCCGTCGCGCTGGGGAACTTGGCGGGGACCGGGATCGTCACCTTGCCCGTCGCGGCCCATTCGGTACCGCGGTTGACGATCGTCTGGAAGCCGACGCACTTCATCGAGTACTCGGCGTGGCCCAGCACCGTGGTGAAGACTTTTCCCTTGCCGTAGGGAATCCACCAGACCATCGGTTCGTGAGCGTCCGTGCCGACGGTTTGCTTGGCGGCAAACGCCGTCGCGAGGATGTGCATGCTGGCCGCGGGGCCGCGCTGGCCGTGATACAGCTCGTCCTTCACATGCATCCACTCGGCGGGGATTCCCTGCATGACGGGGTGTTCGCGATCCCGCACCACAACGCTGAAGTCATGCTGCGAACCATGCCCCGCGCCGGGCCCTTCTCCCTTGGGCGTCTCGACGACTTTGCCCGCGGCATCCACCGTCACCCGGGGACCGTAGTTCGAGCCGCGCCAGCCGAGCCCGATCATCTTGTTGAACTCGGCCCATTCGGGAAACGCATTGTTCGCGGCGTGGATGATCACCAGTCCGCCGCCCCCTGAGACATACGCTTCCAAGTCGCGCTGGACGGGCTCGGGCCACAGGTCACCGTTGTAGTTGCTCAGCACGGCGGCGTAGTCACTGAACTTCGGTCGGAAGCTGTCCCATGCCTCCTTCGGCGCCTTGCCCGGCGGGGTGGTGGCGACGTCCACCGTGAACCGGCCGCTCTTCTCCAGGAAGTCCTTGAGGATCGGGGTGGTCCCCTTCCAGTTGTGATTGTTCTGGCCGTCGACAATCAGCACTCGAAGCGGGTCGGCCGCCCATGCGGCGGCGGAAAACATCAGGCCCGCAACGGCGGCACTCAAGAGTCCAGTCATTCTGCATCCGGAAATTGCGTTCATCGAAACCTGCTCCTGGTTGTGGATCATGCTCAGCGGTGCGGACCCCGGTCGGGCGGCAAGCCGCACGACCGTTATATCGTGTCTGCCGGAAACAGACACCGTTCCCGGATCAATCGTCACCACCAGCCAAGTCCAAGCCCCATTTCGTGCCGAAGTGGGAATTCCGGCTATCGAATTGCCCAAGCCCCCATGAGGATGTCGATTCATACGTCGGTGCAATCGAGTGTTGAGACGAATTCCAATCGACGCGATTCGCAGGTGGTTCCTCTGACGGGGGTGGAGCCAAACGCGGAACGAACGGGAGGGTCGTGACCCAACCCAATTGACGCGGGGGATAGAATCGGAATGCGGAGTCCGACCGTCCCCCAGGTCAGCGCTGAATGCCGTGTGAGGAAATCTGGAGAGACCGCCACCTGGGAGTTCCGCCGGTGCGAGAGAGAGCAACGCAACCGGCGTTGGTTTAAGGAGACATTTCAATGCTCGTACTATCCCGCCAGCGCGATGAAAGCATTTTCATCGGCGACAACATCAAGATCACCGTCGTCGACATTCGTGGCGACAAAGTTCGGTTGGGCATCGAAGCCCCGACCGAGATTCCGGTTCATCGTCAGGAAGTTTACGAAGCGATCCAGCGCGAACATCAGCGTGGAGCGGCAGTCGCCGTCAAAACCGAAAGCACGGTCAAGTAACTTGACCCGCGAAGGACTCCGGGACGGCTGCCTTCTCTCTCCTTCAGTGCCGACGACTCCGCAACGTTTTTTGCCTCTCTGACATGATGATGGAAACTCCGAATGCTCACCGAGCCGGACATTTGTCCGGCTCGTTCTGTTTCCACACTTGGAGTGCGGAGATTCATCTCCGCTTTTGTTTCTCGCGAGGTTTCTCGACCTACTCCCTCGCTGACGCTGCGGGTTACTTCGGTTTGTCCGCGGTCAGGAACCGCGTGGTGAATGCCTCGGCGGCCACGACCGCCCCGGGCTTGATCGAGCCGATTTCCACCATCTGCTCCGTCAGCGTCTGCCAGCGCGCGGCGGTCATTTCTCCCAGCCGTTCGGCGGCGAACCCTTCGGGCAGGCAGAGCGGCTTGAGTGCCGCGACACCGAATTCCAGCACATCCAATCCCATCTCGGGATTCTGATCGTGGATGTATTTGTTCGTGGCGTCGGGTTCCGCCAGATACTTCCGCCAGCCACGGATGCAGGCCCGCGTCATTTTCGCGACCAGCTCGGGCTGCTTCTCGATCATCTCGCGCTGGGCGATCAGCATGCTGGTGTACGTGTTGAACCCCAGGTCCGACAGCATCAGACAGTACGGATCGCCCTCCTTCTGCTGGGCCTGAAACGGCTCGCTGAAATTGTACGCCTGCTGACCGTAGTCCGGTTCGATCAGGAACTGCACCACGTTGCCCGGATACTTCACAATCTGCACGTCGGTCAGGTCGACCCGCTTCTTCAGGTAGAGAGCGAACGGTTGGTCGGCGTTGATGGCCAACGTGAGCGGTCGCTTGGTCGCCAGATCTTCCAGCTTCGTCAGTCCGCTTTTCTTGTGGACCATGATGCAGCGGGGACTGTCCTGAATGGGACTCATCACGGCCACCGCATCCGCCTGTTGAGCCCGCCAGGTCAGCAGCTTGTCGGCATTGTCGACTCCGAAGGTGACCGCCCCGCTGGCGACATCCGCCACCACGCGCACGCCGGGACCACCCGGACGAATCGTCACCTTCAGTCCCTCCTCCTCGAAGTAGCCATGCACCGCGGCGGCATAGAAGCCGCCATGCTCGGCCTCGGGATACCAGTTCAGGGCGAGTCCCACATCCACCAGCTTCGGCTTGTCGGTGGCCGACAGGTTCGCCGCCGATGACGGAGTCACGGGCGGCGCGGCTTGCTGGCAGCCGGCGGACACGCAGAGCAGACTCAGGCAAGTCCAGACGAATGTTGTTTTGCGATCGGCACTGCGCACGGTGCATTTCCTTGGAACGTTGGACGGCATGTCGGGTGGCTCAGATTACGTTGCCGATCGGCCGACGGGAAGTCGCAACGCCGGACTGAGTGACGCCTGCGATTGAGCGGAGATACCTCGTGCGGCCTTACCTGAGACGTTTAACCGCTACGCCAACGGCGTGCGCGAGAACAACGGTTCGCTCCCGCCTGCGCGCACGCCGTTGGCGTAGCGGTTAATCGAAAAACGTCGCACTTCGGGCCGCGCGAGGTATGGAGCAGACGACG
>JANMLE010000231.1:0-4133 GCA_031372385.1 Planctomycetota bacterium
TCGGCGGCCATTTTCAACTGCAACGAGTCACTGTCCGACAACGGCAGCTTGGTGAGCAGCCCCTTCTGGGTCCGGTCGTTGTACAGCCGGTTCAGCAGATACTCGACCTGCCCTCCCGTGACGGACAGACCCAGATGATCAGCGGCGACCTGTTCCAGCGTGTGCGCCTCGTCGAACACCACAACGTCATAGTCGGGCAGCACACTGGCCCCTTCGCGGCGCAGGGCCAGATCCGCGAAGAACAGCGCGTGGTTCACCACCAACAGGTCCGAGTTCCAGATCCGCCGGCGCGCGCGGTAGTACAGGCAAGAGTCGTACGTCGGACAGGATTTGCCGAGGCAGTTGCCGTGTTCGCTGCGGACTTCGTCCCACACCGCGCCGTTGGGCTTGAACGACAGGTCCGACAGGCTGCCGTCGCCGGTGTCGCGGGACCATTCCACCAGTTGCCCGAGATGATCGATGTCTTCGGGCTGGACGAACAGCGAGTTCGACCGTTCAACAGCCCCCTTCAATCGGCGCAGGCTGACGTAGTTGGACCGGCCCTTGACCAGCACGGCCGAGAACTCGACCGGCAGCACGGCGTTCAGAAAGGGGATGTCCTTCTGGATCAACTGTTCCTGCAGGCTGATCGTGTGTGTGGAAATCACGATCTTTCGCCGCGGAGCCCCCTCACCCTGTCCGGCGGTCGCCGCGAGAATCGCGGGGACCAGGTACGCGAAGCTCTTGCCCGTCCCCGTCCCCGCTTCGACGATCAGGTGTTCGCCCGCTTCGATGGCGCGTTCGACGGCCGCCGCCATTTCCAGTTGCTGCGGTCGCGATTCGTAGGCCCCCAGTCGCCGCGCAACATGGCCGCCATCACCGAGCACCTGACGACTATCGAGCGACACCGAAAGGCGACCCTTCGTTACGAGACACGGCGGGACTTGGAGTCACACCCGGTTTACAGGACACAGCGCACGGCAGTCACGCAGATGTCGTCCCGCTGCGGGGACGAGCCGCAAAACGCCCCGACGGATTCCACGAGGGCGGTGACCGTCGCGCCGGCATTTGCCGACGCTTTCTTCACCGAGGCCAACAGCCGGTGTTTGCCATACATTTCGTCTTTGGCGTTCATCGCCTCGGTGATCCCATCGGTATAGAACACCAGCGATTCACCTGGATGCAGCGAGATCGTCATCTCATGGAATTCTTGGTCGGGCAGCACACCCAGCGGCATTCCCGATTCATCCATGCCAATGAATGTCGCGTTGCCATCCGCGGCGCGGTGGACCGGCGGCAGATGCCCGGCGTTCGCGATGCAGACCGTCTTGGACTTGGGATCCACGACGGCAAACACCAGCGTGATGAGCCGGAAACCGAGTCCGCTGTTGCTGATCTCCGCGTTGAGTGCGGTCATGGCGGGACCGGGCGCGGGCGAACTGATCAGGTGATACCGCGCGGAGGCGTGCAGCCGGGCCATCAGCAGCGCGGCGGAAACACCCTTGCCGGCCACATCGCCAATGGCCACGGCAATCCGGCCGTCCGGCAGACGCAAATAGTCGAAGTAGTCCCCGCCCACATGAAACGCCGCCTTGTAGTAGTGGGCAAACTGGAATCCCTCGGCCTGCGGCGGCGCGCTGGGCAGAAACCCCTGCTGGACTTGGGCGGCGAACTCCATGTCGCGTTCCATGTCGCGCCGTCGCACAATCAGGCCGTGCATCGTGGCGTTTTCGACGGCGAGCGCCGCCTGGGCGCAGACGCTGACCAGCAAATCCAGGTCGTCCGAACAGAACGGGTGCGACGCCTCCAGGGTGCTCAACTGGATGACGCCCATCGCATGCCCGTCCGATGACAGCAACGGGGCGCACATCAGAGACCTGAGCTTGAGATCCGTCAGGCTTTCGCTGCTGCGGAAGCGGCTGTCATGCATGACGTCGGCACTCAGGATGGCCTGGGTTTGGTTCATCGCCTGCCGGACGACCGTCATGCTGATCGGCACCTCGTCATCGTTCGGGGTGTTGCACAACGAGGCCTGGACGCGAAGTTTGTCCCCCTCGGCATCCTTCAGCAGCACGAACCCGGCATCCGCCTGACTGAAGATCTTAAACAGCGACTTGAGAATGACCGACAGGACGTCCTTCAAATCCAGCACGCGCCCGAGGGCGGAACTGATTTCGAGGACGGCCCGCAGCTTGACCTCGGGACGAACGTTGAGTCGCAGGGCGCGTCCGGAGGAACTCGCTTCCAGCGCGGACAACACCGACGATCCATCGCCCGAATTCAGCGGCACGGTCCCCTGCGGTCCGGTCGGTTTCGAATCATCCTCATCGTCGACGGTCCCCGACCCCGCCTGAATGGACGAATCGCCGATGACCACCTTCTTTCGGTGGGAAGCCTGCTCGCGGTCCAGTTGCCTCAAATACTGAAACGAATGGTCGCAGATCCGGATGGAGTCGCCGTCGTTCAGCGCTGTCCGTCCGTTGATTCGGACACCGTTGACTTCGGTGCCGTTGCGGCTGTTCAAATCTTCGACGAAGAACTGGCCGGCCTCGACCACAATCTCGGCGTGGTGTCGGCTGACGGCACCGTCATCAAGGACGACCTGCGAACTGGGATGGCGTCCCAAAATGGTCCGCTCGGGGTGCAGGGTCACAACCAACCCCGCCGAGGCTCCCTTGGTGACTTTGAGAAATCCCACGATCACAACTTCCAAAATGGCGAACAGAAGGAAAACCAGTCCCCAGCCACAATGGTCGGCAACGGAACTGCGAATTTTCACCAGATGCTAGCGAACGCCCTGACGGGCAGCAATTGGGATTCGCGATTGGGTCGTGGGTGAATGGCGCGTTGCAGATGCTCCGGCCTCCCCCGAATGCCCTGAAGATCGCACCGCCGTGGACTGGCCGGCAGGGTCGCTTGACCATGCTGCCGAAACGGGAACCTGTCCGGGAAGAACGTCTTGTTCTGATGGTGCGTACCCACCACAATCCCGCGGTGATTCTTGGACAGATTCCTGGTGGTCGAACGACTTTCATTTGCCCCGTAGCACGGACGCCTCGTCCGTGCGGCAAGACGGGGCCAACAGTCGAAAGGGGCCGCACGGACGAGGCGTCCGTGCTACGACAATCATTGATGCGCCAGTCCTAGGCCACCCACTGGTGCGAGCCGCCACACTCTGTCAGTTCCAACAGCGGCCGCTCCGAACCGGGGATGAGTTTCCAATGGAGCGGGACGGTCTGGGTTTGGAGCACTTCCGGTTGCTCAACCGTGGAACGACCGACGAGCGCCAGCGCTGATTCGGTCAGCCGGTAGAGTTCGAGCGACCACGGTTGGCGATCCAGAATCAGCAACTCGCGCGTGCCGACCCTGGCATAAAACACGAGTTTCTCTCTCGACCGGTCGCGGGGACTGACAATCTCGATCGCCAAGTCCGGTCCACCAAACCAATGAGACTCCTTGTCGAAGGCCCACGTGTTCGTCTTGAGAAACACCGCCACGTCGGGGCAACGATAGTTCTGCTTCCACTTCGTTCGTTGGTCCGAAACGTTACAGCCGGGAAACACGCTGCCCAACCCTGGATCAACCACCAGATACGACAAGATCGTCGTCAGGCGTCCGACAAGCGTCTGATGATTGTTGTTCGGCAGCGCGTTCATGATGTAGACCCCATCCCAGACCTCGTCGAACCGATCGCCGCCCCACGCGCGCCGGCGGCGAATCAGCCGCCGTTCCAGTTCGCGATCCGTGATCAATGTCGTCATGGCAAATGCCTCCCACTGAAGGAAACTCACTGGCAGGATTGTCAAACGGTCCAGCCGTCGTGTCCAGCCCGACCCGCGGATGCGAGTCTCGTCCTGCGCATGGCAACTCCCTCACTCGATCGCCACCTGATCGGGACTGCCCAGGTACTTCACGAGGTCTCGCACTTCCTGCATGGTGAGGCGGTTGAGGAGGCCCTCGGGCATCATCGAGATCGGTTGTTGTTGGCGTTCTTCGATGTCGGACGTGGCGACGACGACTCGTTCGGTGGCGGTTTCGAGGGTGATCGTGTGGGCGTCCTCGGCCTTGACGACGCCGTTCACGACGCGGCCGTCCTTCGTGACGAGGATCGTCACGCGGTAGGCTCCGCCGACGAGGGCACTCGGGTCCATCAC
>JANMLE010000255.1:0-12459 GCA_031372385.1 Planctomycetota bacterium
GGCACCGCCGTTTTCCTTGATGGCCCCCATCTGCACGTGCTTGCCCTGAACCTCCAGGCAGACCGGCCACAGCTTGTGCTCACCGGTGACATACACCAGAAAGCCGGTGTTCCCCTTGAACTTGCTGTCGTCCTTGAGCGACTCCGGCTTGGTGAACCGATAGTCCAGCCGCAGGGTGAAGTTCTGATGGCTCTGCTTCGAATACAGATAACCGCGCGGCTTGCCCGAGCACTTCATTCCTTCGGCCGTCGGTTGCCAAGTCTGGTCGTCGGCACCGAACGCTTCGAAGTCGGAGAAGCTCAGCAGGGTGAAGCCCTCTTCGAGTTGGAACGGGGGCTCCGGCCGCGTCGGCTCGGTGTGAGGCGTGTCGGGATCGGAGGAGACCAGAGGGGTCACTGGTTCGTCCGGCTGATCCGTCGACGGCATGTCGGTCGACGGTTGTTCGGCAGGCGGTTTGACGGCGGGCGACTTGTTCGCAGCGCCCGCCGTGGCGGGTGGCGAACTGGAATTGAGCGGCTTGGCCGCTTCACCGCCGCATCCGGTCGCCAGCATCAGCAACACGGTCCCAAGACTCACGCGCCAGGCGATCATGCGATACCTCAAACCATCGGGGGGACTGTCCACGGGGCGAATGTAGCCCGTGTGATTCGGTCCCGCAATGGTTGAGGATTTCCGGTAGTGGGTCAGTCTGAAAACTGACCTCGTGTGGCACGCCCTGAGTCTTCGAAGGGCGTGAAAATTACACTGTGCTTCGCCCCCACGCCCTTCGAGGACTCAGGGCGTGCCACTCAAAGTGACCGATTCCCCGAGGCAATGCCGTCGGACGGTCACTACTGCGCCAGTTGGCGGATGCCGAAAGTGCCGGTCGTGGGGTTGTAGATCTCATCTCCCTTGGCATTCTGCACGAAGATGGAATTGGCGTTGTTGACCACGTTGGGAACGGTGCCCGTGGTCGTCACCTTGTGCGTGCGGAAGCTGCTGGCGGTATTGACGGCACCCGCGGAGACCGTGCTGACCGTCGTGGTGCCCACCATCACGGTATAGGTCTGCGAGGTCGTGGCACTGTTGACCACCGAGAACTTCCACACGTTCGTCGCATCAATGCGGGTGATCGGCCGATAGATGCGGATCCAACCGGCGGTGAGCTTCGTCACGTCGATGGTCGCACTCTTCACGGTGCGAACACCGCCGAAGTTCTGCTGATAGACCGCCGTCGGGCGGTACTTGGTCGTATTGATGGTCTGCACCACGGCCGTGTGGCGGGAGGTGTAAGTCGCGGTGCCGATTTTCGTGCCGGCACCAAACTGGATCACGTCTCCCACCTGACACTGACTTGTGACATTCGAATCCGCCCACACTGTGGAAAACGAAATCGTCGTGACCAGTGTGCCCCAGACGTAGTCGCCGGTGGCTGGCGAATCCGCACCGATATCAGGCTGATAGAACTCACCGCCGGCGACCCGCAGCGCTTCCGTCGCCATGTGCGCACATTCGCCGCCACCCACACGGGTGCTGAGCTTTCCATTGAGGAACGTGACCATCGCGCTACCCGTGTACTGGGCTTCGGCAGGCACGCTGCACGCTGCACTGATCACGAGTGCCAGAGCCGCACGCCAGACGATGCGATTCATGCGATTCATTGGAGTCCGCCTTTCTTGTCCAACCCGTGGAGGCCGTCGAACGCCGATTTGCGTTCATGCATGACGTTCCAGTTTTGGTCACAAAATCGGCGGTCAAATGAAATTCGCGGCAACAATCGGTCGCTTTGGGGTCGCCGCGTCGAACGTGCCGCGCCGTTGTCATTGATCAACGGTCGACCGGCATCACTGTGGCGAATCGGAATCGTTTGGCCGCCATTTCCCAGTCTTTCCGAGCGATCTGCCAGAATTTGCGAAGTGCGGTTTGACACGCTTTGGGCATGACCTAGCGTAGTCACAGACAACGAATCTGTCCCCGACTTGTGCCACTCGCCGTTTGGCGGGTCAACACTCCGAGCGAGTGATTATTTCGCCACCGACCTTGCGTCGGTGGTTTAACGGCTTTTGCTCTACTCGAATTTCACGAGAGTTTGGATAGTGCAGAAGCCGTTAAACCACTGGGACAAGCCCAGTGGCGAAAAAATCACAGGCTCTCCGGGAGCGGTCAGACACTGGCGTCAGTGGAAGCCGCAAACGTCCCGGGTTCGTTGCGGAGCCTGTCATGAACAGCCGACCAATGCGGCGCAATCCAAGAAAGTCCGGGCGTGCCGGGGCCAGCACCGTCGAAATGGCGATGGTCTGTCCGGTCCTGTTCGTGATCGTCTTTGGATTGATCGAGGTCGCGATGGGATACATGGCGCACCACCTGATCCAGGATGCCGCGCGCCAGGGATGCCGCGCCGGAATCTGCCGCGGCCAGACGACTGCGACCGTGCAGACGCGAATCAACAACCTGCTGCATGCCGAACGAATCAACGGCGCGAACACCACGATCCTGATCAACAACGTCCCCGGTGATTTGGCCACGGCCAAGTCTGGCGACAACGTCAGCGTGCGGATCACGCTGGACGCTTCCAAAGTCACTTTCCTCCCGACGACTGGTTACTTGAAGGGGCAATTCTCGGCCACCTGCACCATGCGTCACGATTGACAGAAAGCATGCCAATGCGAATTCATTCTCGCTTTCATCCCGATCATTGCCGTTCACCCTGTCGCCGAACCACGGCAGCCGGACGCGGCGCGGCACGGCGCGGAGCAGTCACCGTCGAGATGGCCCTCGTCGCGCCGTTCCTGGTGCTGCTGTTGCTCGGAATCTGTGAGGTCGGACAGGTTCAGCGGGTCCAATGCTACCTGTCCGAAGCCGCCTATACGGGCTGTGTGGCCGGGAGTCTGCCCGGCTGCTCGAACACACGGGTGATCAGTGAAGTGAAGAACATCCTGTCCGCCAGTCAGATGAACACCGATGACGCGGAGATCACCATCAAGGTGAACGATGTGATCCGTGATGTCGCCACGGCGACCCGGAACGACAAGGTCACCGTGACCGTGGCGATTCCTGTCACCGCCACGTCGTGGACCGGCTCCCACTTTTTCGTTTCCGGCAGTTCCGTCCAGTCCAGAACCATCGTCATGCTGAGGCAGGGATGATCTCCGGCACCAACAGATGGCGTAAACCCCGGCGCCTGTTTCCATCCGATTCTCGCACTCAAAGGAAGATCATGTTTCGAACAGGCCAATTGATTCCGAACAAGCCCACCCCTCGCCGCGGTGCGATCGCCGTCCTGGTGGCACTCTTGATGATTCCACTTCTGGCGTTTGTGGCGTGCTGTGTCGACATCGGCTGGATGACGACGACCAAAAGCAATCTGCAAAACGCCGCGGATTCCACCGCCGCCGCCGCCGCCCGCCAGCTCGCGGACAACTACGATGCGTACACCCTCGCACCGCAGCCGAACTTGATCATCAATGCCAAGAACGAAGCCACCACGTACGGAGCCCGTTTCTGCGCCTTCAACGGGGCCGGCGCGGTGCAGTCTCTGAACCTGCTGCCGGGTGATCTTCAATTTGGTTTCACCGACGCGAACAACACCTATCAGGTGAACTCCAACTATCCGAACACGGTTCGGGTGATGGTGCGCCGCGACGCGAAAGCCAATGGCCGGCTGCCGCTGTTCTTCTCGCCGGTCATGGGACGCAAAGAGACGGACTTGTCGGCGACCGCGTCGGCCACGATTTACACCGGTCTGATCACTGCGTTCGGACCGCCGAGACAAATTCCGGGACGTGGCGAAGGGGTCTCGGGTGACGACTATTGGACCGATGGATCGGGGTTCAGTTGCGGCCTGCTGCCCGTCGCATTTGACGTGAACAACTGGAAGACGTTTCTCGCGTCGCGGAAGTCGCCGGACGGAATCGTCCACACCGATTCCGCCGGGGCTGCACAAATCCACATCTATCCGAGTCCCCAGCAGTCACCGGGCAACTTCGGTCTGTTGTGCATCGGCGAATGGACCAATGCCACCCCCATCTACAGGAATTGGATTCTCAACGGCCCCAGTTTCGCGGATGTGGAGTCTCTGATCGGCAGCGGCGAATTTCCCGTGAGTGAGGCGTCACCCCGTCCCTGGAAGGGAACGCCGGGCTTGCGGTCGACGCTCAAGGCCGAGTTTGCGGCGATCATCAGGCAACCGCGATTGCTGCCGTTGTTCAAGCCCGTCTCGACCAACCCGTACCAGGCGGCGAGAGGAAACGGCAGCAACACGACGTACGACATCGTGGGATTCGCGGGCGTGATGGTCACGTCGGTTTCGGGGAGCGGGAACAACATGGACATCAGCGTCGAGCCCTGCGACGTGCTGGATCCGGCGGCGGTGTTCGACCCCGACTCGATCTATCCCGCCGGAGCGGAACCGGCCGGTCGGCTCAGGACGTTCACGTTTCTGCCGACAAAATTCAGCCGCTGAATGCCCGGCGTGAAATGACAGCGGAGAAGGTTCTCCGCACTCCAATTTCCGCCTCGCCAACAAACAAGCCGCCCGAGATGTAAATCTCGGGCGGCTTGCGGTGTTTTATGCCTCACGCCGCCAGAAATGTCACGATTCCACGTTTAGCCCCAACGCCATCGGCGCGAATGGGGCAACGCGTCGCCCGCGCCCACGCCGATGGCGTTGGGGCTAAACGTCTCACTTGTGACCGCGCGGAGTATCGCGGGCGGACTATTCGACCGTCACGCTCTTGGCCAGGTTGCGGGGTCGGTCGACATTGCAGCCACGCAGGATCGCGATGTGGTACGCCAGCAACTGCAGCGGGATCGACGTCACCAGCGGCTGCAGGTATTCGTCGACGTCGGGCACATAGATCACGTCGTCGGCCAGTTGGGCGATCTTGTCGTCACTCTCGCAGGCGATGGCGATCACCGGACCGCGGCGGGCGCGCACCTCTTCGAGATTGCTCATCACCTTGGGATAGATCTGACACTTCGGCGTGATGAACACGCTCGGCGTGTCCTCGTCGATCAGGGCGATCGGCCCATGCTTCATTTCGGCGGCGGGATAGCCCTCGGCGTGGATGTAGCTGATTTCCTTCAGCTTTAACGCCCCTTCCAGCGCGACCGGAAAGTTGTACAAGCGGCCCAGATACAGGAAGTTTTCGGCCGTGTAGTACTTGCGGGCGACTTCCTTGACGGCTTCGTTGCATTCCAGCGTCTTGCGGATCTTGTCGGGCATTTCCCGCAGATGGCTGATGATCCGCTGGCCGGTGGGATACGACAGGTGCCGCATCCGGCCCATGAACAAGGCCAGCAGGGTCAGCACGGTCACCTGCGACGTGAACGCCTTCGTCGAAGCGACACCGATTTCCGGACCGGCGTGCAGGTAGATCCCGCCGTCCGCCTCGCGGGCGATCGACGATCCCACGGTGTTGCAGATGGCCAGTGTCGGATGACCCTTGCGCTTGCATTCGCGCATCGCCGCCAACGTGTCCGCCGTTTCACCGCTTTGGGTGATCGCGAAGACCATCGTCCGGTCCGACATCGGCGGATTGCGGTAGCGCAGCTCGCTGGCGTATTCGACTTCCACGGGAATCCGAGCGAATTCTTCGAGCAGGTACTCACCCACCATGCCGGCATGCCAGCTTGTTCCGCAGGCGGTCAGCACGATGCGATCGACTCGGCTGAGTGTTTTCGGGTCCATGTTGAGGCCGCCGAACTTCGCCGTCGCCTCGTCGTCGTCCAAGCGACCGCGGAGCGCGTTTTCGATCGACTGCGGCTGCTCGAAGATTTCCTTGAGCATGTGGTGCTCGAAGTCGCCCAGGTCCGTGTCTTGCGTCGTCTGATCGAGCACCTTGATGGACGGAGTCTGCGTCCCGGTGTGCAGGTGCTTCAATTGAAAATCGGTGGCCGTGAGGATCGCGATCTCGTGATCGTTCAGGTAAACGATCTCGTCGGTGTGCCCGACGAGCGGGCTGGCATCGCTGGCCAGGAAGTGCTCGCCGCGGCCGATTCCCACCACCAGCGGACTTCCCAGTCGCGCGGCGATCAGCATGTCGGGAACGTCCCGGAACATGATCCCCAGGCCGTAGGTTCCCTTGACCCGTTTGATCGCGGCCTCGACGGCCCGCAGGCAGGTTTGCGCGCTGGTCGGGTCGGCCCCGAGTTTCACTTCCTCTTCGAGATGATGCGCGATCAGGTGGGCCGCGACTTCGGTGTCGGTCGCGGATCGAAAGACGTAGCCCATCTCCTGCAATTGGTTCCGCAGCGCGGCGTAGTTCTCGATCACGCCGTTATGCACCACGACGACTTCGCCGTTGCCGCCGGTATGGGGGTGCGAGTTGACGTCGCTGGGTTCGCCGTGCGTCGCCCACCGCGTGTGCCCGATACCCGTCGTCCCCGTCAGCGGTTGCTGTTTAACCAATTCGGCAAGCTGCCCGACCCGGCCGGTCTTCTTGCGAATGGCGATCTGGTCCCCGTTTTGCAGAGCCACACCGGCGCTGTCGTAACCGCGGTATTCCAAGCGGAACAGGCCCTCGATGAGATAGTCATACGCTTGCTTCGGCCCGACGTATCCGACAATTCCGCACACGGTGGAATCTCCAAGAATGACAAGACGTGACGTGAATGATCGAAGGGAAAACGATCGTCCGACAGGGGATGCCGAGATTGGCCCGGCCGCTCATCACCCCGCGGTTGTGGTGCCCGTCAGGTGGCCCCGACAGACAAACCGCGCGGGCTATAGCAGAGAATTGGCCAATCGGTCAACGCGAACTTCCGCGGAAAAAGGTGGGCACGTAGCCCACGCTGGCCACAGCGTGGGTGGTGCTTCCAACGTTCCCGCGCTCTTCCGAGCGTGGCTACAAACCAGCAAAAGTCACTTTCAAAACCGCATGCGGTAAGACGCCTTGCAGCACGATCGGCCCAACGGTGTTACGTGAAGTCCGGGTTTCCCGTCGCGGAACGGCGACGGGCTTCTCCGTCGAGTGCTGATGGTGCGCAGGCGACGGCCTTGAGGATCGCTTGACCGAAATCCGCGTCAACCCGGACCACGCGCTCGGATGAGATCAATACGCGCGGCGCTGGCGCGACGACGGGATGTCGAGTGCCTTGCGGTACTTCGTGACCGTGCGGCGGGCGAGAGTGTAACCGTGTTTGGCGAGCGCTTCGACCAGCGCGTCGTCACTGAGCGGGTCGTTCTTGTCTTCGTTCTCAACGATCGACTTCAGCTTGATGCGGATGATGTCCCAGGCGACTTCTTCGCCACTGTCGGTGACCGTGCCGCCGCCGAAAAACCGCTTGAGGGGATACAGGCCGCGCGGTGTTTGAATCCACTTGTCGTCGACGGCGCGCGAGACCGTGGTGACGTGAACTTTCACGACATCGGCGATCTCCTGCATCTTCAGCGGCGTGATCGCCTCGGGGCCGTATTCCAGGAATCCGTTTTGCCGGTCGACGATCGCCTGGGCCACGCGCTTCAATGTGTTGTGGCGCTGTTCGATGCTTTCGATCAGCCACTTCGCCGAGTCGATCTTGCGCTTGATGTATTCCTTTGTCTTGGAATCGACACCCGCCTTCAGCATTTCCTGGTAACGCTTGCTGATTCGCAGGCGCGGAGTGTACTCGTCTTCCAACCGCACCCCCCAACGCCCGTCCGCGTCCTTGTCGACAAACACATCGGGGGTGACGGCCTGGGCGGGCCGGGCTTCAAATCCCTGGCCGGGATAGGGGTTCAATTTCTTCAGTTCTTCACGGGCCTCCATGATCAGCGCGATGGGATAGCCCGTCTTGCGTTCGATCAGCGGCAGCCGGTTCTGGGCCAAGTCTTCAAAGTGCGACGAGATCAGCGTCGTCAGCACATCGCGGAGCGGCGTGTCTTCGTGTACCTGCAGCAGCAAACACTCGCGCCAGTCGCGGGCACCGCAACCGGGGGGATCCAGCCGCTGAATCAGTTGCAGTGCGGCTTGGGCATCGACCAGCGAGATTTGCTTGCCGTACACCGGCATCAGTTCGGGAAGTGATGTGGGCAGGCGGCCGTTCGGGTCCAGGTTCTGAATCAGGAATTCCCCGAACTCGCGCACTTCGACCGGGACGTTGAAGTAGAAGAACTGTTCCAGCAGGTATTCCGTCAGTGACTGCGGTTTCTCGGTGATGCTGGAAATCAGGTCGTGCTGGCGATCGGAATTGTCTTCCATCCGGTTGGACGACGGCTTGCTGCCCGACGTGTAGTTGTCTTCGGGCCAGTCCTGCGAAATCTCCAGCAAGCGTTCGAAGTCGGCCTCGCTGTTGTCGGCGTCGATCTGCAGCACTTCCTCGCCGACGCTTTTCTCGGCGGCCTCCTCGCGGGCCTCCTCCTGATTGTGTTCGGCTTCGGGGGCGTCCGGATCGGAGGCGAGGCGCTCCAGGCAGGGGTTTTCGCTGATTTCCTGCTCGATCCGCTCATCCAGCGCCATCAGGGGCAACTGGAGGATCTCCATCGACTGAATCATGCGCGGAGCCAGCTTCATCTGCTGGCTCATCCTCATCTGTTGTGAAAAGTTCAGATGCATGATTGGTCGCGGAAAGGTGGTGTCAGACGTTGCAGGTTCAAGTGCAGTGTCGTCCGCTCACCCCCATCGACGGGATTTCCCTTCTGTGGAACGAGTGCAGGCTGATCAAACTGTGCCATTCAAAACGACTGGCGTCCGCGCAGGGCATCCGCCAGCATCTCGCGGTTGGCAAACTCTAGCACACTTCCGGATGCGATCCCGCGGGCGAGCCGCGTGATCTTCACATTGTCATTGGCCAGCAGATTCGAAATGTAAAGTGCGGTGCCGTCACCCTCCAACGTTGGATTCGTGGCCATCACGATTTCGCGAACTCCCTGCTTTCGCACCCGTTTTACCAATGAGTCGATCGTCAGGTCGTCGGGGCCGACACCGTTCAGCGGTGAAATCCGCCCCCCCAGCACGTGGTACACGCCGCCAAAAATCCCGGCGGCTTCCAGTGCCAGCAAGTCACGCGATTGTTCCACCACACACACGGCGTGATGGTCGCGTCGAGAATCAGCACAAATGTCGCACTGGTCGTTTTCCGTCAGGTTGAAACAGACCGAACAGTGGTGGACGCGGGTCTTCACTTGGCGGATGGCTTCCGCCAGCGAATTGGCTTCGTCGACGGGGCAGGCCAGCAAGTGGTTGGCCAGTCGTTCGGCCGACTTGCGTCCGATCCCCGGCAGCGAAGCCAGCCGGTCAATCAAGTTGCCGACGGCCTTCCCGTAGGGGTGTCGAGCTGACTCTTCGATCTTCGCCATCCGTGTCACTCACTTCTAACCAAT
This sequence comes from Planctomycetota bacterium, assembly GCA_031372385.1. Classification (GTDB taxonomy): domain Bacteria; phylum Planctomycetota; class Planctomycetia; order Planctomycetales; family Planctomycetaceae; genus Schlesneria. Next base: position 9,281 of record JANMLE010000255.1, read on the forward strand.
AAGCAGTCCGTTCCCGAGCAGATTGCCTGCGGCAGCCCACTGACTCTGCGGGAGTTGCTTCCCGGATTCACATCCCCAGTCCCGCCATTGCGTCGGACAAACCCGGAATGTTGATGCCCCCCGTGACTCCCTGCATTTCCTTCAGTTGCGCCTCGCGGATTTTTTCGAGCGCCTGGTTTGTGGCCGAACAGATCAGGTCTTCCACCATCTCGCGATCGCCAGACTGGAAGAGTGCCGGTTCGATCTTGCAGTTCACGACCTTCATTTGACCGCTGACTTCGACGGTCACCATTCCCGCACCGGCCTGGCCTTCACAGCGGATGTTGGCCATCCGATCGCGGACTTCCTGCAGCTTGCCACTCATTCCCTGCGCCTGCTTCAGCATCGAAGCGATGGCCGCAAACTCTTTCAGCATCGTCCTACTCCTCCCCACTGCCGCCCGCTTCCGATTCGACTTCAGCGACCAACGTTTGCACTTTCCAAACCTTGATTCCGAAAACGTTCATCACGTCCTGCAGATACGGATCCTCGGGCAGTTCCACAAACCGACTTTTCGCAGAACTTGTTACCGGTGCGGCAGTTGCTTTTACCGGTTCATCCGCCACTGCGTCAGACAACAGGAATCGGATTCGAACCCGCTGACCGACCAACCCCAGCACAATCTGCTCCAGTCGGCTCACCACATCGGGTCGGTCACAGAGCCTTCGGTCGAGATCATAGTTCGCGGGGAAGAAGAAATCTAGCTGACTTGGCCCGGTAATTGCAGTTCTGGAAACTCGATTCAAGTGAGTTCCGGTCATGTCGGTCAGACGACTTAGAACGGCCGCGTGTAACTCCTTTTCGCAACCGCTCTTCCACTCGATCAGTGGCGGTTCTGCCATAACGGTCGGCTGTGACTCGGCGGGGGCATGTTCGAATGGAATTGCCTTTTCCGTGGAAGTCTGGGCAAGTTCCATTGGCTTCGGCTGAGCTACGTCATTTTTTTTTTCGTCCGCCGGATTGGCGGGGGGCCGACTTGGTGGAGCACTCGACAGCGGAGTACTGGATAGCGGTGCTGGTCGACTCGGACCGCTGGTTGGCAGGCTTACCCCCGCACCACCTCGCAACTTGGCCACGAGCTCGTCGAGCCGATCCAGATCCTCCAGCATCGAGATGCGGACCAGAGCCAACTCGGCGAGGGCTCGGCCATAGGTGACGCGCTGCATCCGAGCTTTGGTTTCCGCCATGATCTGCATCGCCGCGACAATGGTCTGCAATCCCCAGCGTGCAGCCTGTTCCTGAAGTTTCGGTCGTTGGTCCGTGCCGACACTCAGCAACGAGGATTCGACGGCTCCGCAGGCGGTGACCATCAGATCCCGAAAATACCCGACGAACTGATCGGTCAAGGCTTCGAGTTGCGTCCCTTCGTTGAGGGCTCCCTCCAGCCGCTGCAACGCCCCGGCGCGATCCCGTCCGATCAGGGCATCTATGATCCCGACCACCCGATCGTCGGGAGCGGTTCCCAGCAGTCGATGCACGTCCGCCGAGGTGATCTTGTCGGCCCCGAAGGCCAGCAATTGATCGAACAGCGATTGGCTGTCACGCATCGAACCGGCCGCCCGCCGGGCGACCAGTTCCAGCGCGGCAGGCTCGACCTGAAACCCTTCGGCCTCGGCCAGTTGCCCCAGGCGGAGCGAGATATTGTCGACAGAGATCGTGCCGAAATCGAACCGCTGGCAGCGCGACAGGATCGTGTCCGGAACCTTGTTGGGCTCGGTCGTGCAAAAGATGAACTTCACCAGCGGCGGCGGCTCTTCCAGGGTTTTCAGGAGCGCGTTGAACGCCTCCTTGGTGAGCATGTGAACTTCGTCGATGATGTAGACTTTGTACTTCGACCGCATCGACTTGACGCCGACGTTGGCCCGCAGCGAACGAATGTCGTCAATCCCGCGGTTGGAGGCACCGTCGATCTCGGAGACGTCGACATCCTGGCCGGTGCTGATGCCGTTGCAGATCTCGCAGTTGTTGCACGGAACTCCGTCCTTGTCGATGTTCGGGCAGTTGAGTGCCTTGGCGAAGATCCGCGCCATCGACGTCTTGCCGACCCCGCGGGCACCGGTGAACAAGTAGGCATGGGCCACGCGACCTTCGCGGATCGCGTTTCTCAGCGTTTGAGAGATCCGTTCCTGGCCGACCACTTCGGTAAACGTCTGCGGCCGAAATCGCCGGGCCAGAACAGTGTATTGTGCGTCCATGTCGTCGTGTCACCGGGATGCGGGGAAAGTGGCGGTGGAGTGCCGCAACACTTTCGCAGCACGCACTTCGAATCGCAAGGAGGGGGCGGGGGAGCGGCACCCTGGGACAGCTCCGCTTGTCACCCGACTCCGGTCCCACGGGAAGTGGGTCAGTTTGAAAACGGAACTCGTGTGGCACGCCCTGAGTCTTCGAAGGGCGTGGGAACTATGTGGTGCCTCGATCCACGCCCTGCGAAGACTCAGGGCGTGCCACCCAAACTGACCCACTACCGTCCCACGGCTCCACTTGCAGTTTGCTTGATCTTCCTCTAACTTCGCACGCCGCTTCAACCGAAACAACCGTCAAAGTCCATTACTCGCACAAGGAACACAATGGCCGATTTGATTCCTCCTCATGGTGGATTGTCCGAACCTGTTTGCCGAACCGTCGGCGCGGACGACATCGCCTCATTCAAGGCCGAGGCCGCCGCGCTGCCGAAGGTTTCCGTCTCCGTGGCCGACCTGTCGACCGTCTATCGCCTGGGGGACGGAACCCTCAGCCCATTGACCGGGCCGATGAACAGTGAAACGTATCACCATGTCCTCGAAGAGGGCGTGATCACGCATCACGGTAAGAAGTACGCCTGGACGATTCCGCTGGCGTTTCCCGTGACCGGCGAACTGGCCAAGACACTGAAGGAAGGTCAGAAGGTGGCGCTGGTCGGACCGGACGGCGAAGTGGCCGCGACGCTCGACATCTCCGACGTCTATCCGTGGCCGAAGCTGAAGTACTTGCAGAGCGTCTACCTGTCGGATCGCCTCGACCATCCGGGCGCCAACATGGTTCTGGACGGGGACAAGGCGAATTCGCATCTGATTGGCGGAGAGATCCGCGTGCTGCCCCAGCCGAAGAATCCCAAGTTCGGCAAGTACGTGCTCACTCCGCGTGAAGTCCGCAAGCTCCTG
>JANMLE010000274.1:0-3142 GCA_031372385.1 Planctomycetota bacterium
CTGCATGGTCTTCAGCGCGAACCCCGAGGACTACACGAACCGCGGACGGATCGTGACGCCGCTCAAGGACCGGATCGGTTCCGTCATCCGCACGCACTATCCCGTCACGCGGGAACTCGGCATGCAGATCACGGCGGAGAACGCCTGGACCACGCGCGACGACGGGGTGACGGTCGTCGTGCCGGGCTTCCTGCAGGAGATCGTCGAAGAGACCTCGCTACTGGCCCGCCTCAGTCCGCACATCAATCAGGCGTCGGGGGTCAGCGTGCGGATGTCGAGCGCCAACTACGAGAACCTGGTCGCGTCGGCCGAGCGGCGCGGGGTGACGACCGCCGAACCGGTCTCCGTGGCCCGGCCTTCGGACCTATGGCATCTGGATGCCAGCTCGCGCGGCAAGCTTGAACTGACGATGAGCGACGAGCCCGGTCAGGAGGACCGGTTGATCGAGCGATTGATCGACGAGGCGGTCAAGAACGTGTTCGACCTGCACGACCTGAACCCGAAACAGTTCCGCAACGTCGTCGAGTTCTTTGAAGCGGGGAAGACGCTGGACTTGGACGACGCGATGCCCGCGCGAGAAGTGCTGAGGCAGGTGGGTGTCATCCGCGGATTTCATGCACAACTCGAACAATTGGCACAGGTGATCGAACCGGCGCAGGCGCGCGGACCGACAGCCGACGGGGTACTCGCCAGCCTGGCGGAATTTCTGTTGCAGGCGCTGCATAGCCACAACCGGCTGAACCGCACGCGGAAGTCTCGCTCGGCCACGTACGGACGATAGCGGTCGATGAAATGTGGTCGACCAACATGGGACTACTGAATTCGGTCGTTTAACCCTGATCCAACGGCGAAGGTGTGGGACGCCAGCGCCGTGTTTCTCGGACCGACGGAACCAGTGGCGACGGACGCTTTCGCCCGCGTCTCCTTCGCCGTTGGCTCAGGGTTAAACGAGGATAGCCCGCCAAACAACGTCGGTTGACACGTTGACGCGGCGTCCATGCTGCGGTCGGCGATGCGTTTCCACCTTCAAGCCGATCGCGTGTCTCAGCCGGCAGGAACTCGTACGCCGTGGGAGAAACGCACCGCATCACGTCGTGCATGAGCTAGAGTTTCGGAAGATCCGTTGCATGCCGCGCCGTGGCTTCACACCTTGGAGAAATCGGCGAGTTTCCTTCCGGTCGGCCGACACCACCACCAGCCGGGACGAGTTTAATCCGAGTTCGAAGCATTCCCGCCAACGGCAGAGACCGCCAGACAGGGGATGTGTTCCAGTCAGACAACGGATGCCGCTTGAGGTGAGTCATGCGTAAATTGTCCACCCCCGCTCGGAATGAATTCCTGGAGCCGCCGCCGCAGGACCAGTCGTCGGCGACGCTGGTGTTGGGCGCGGTGCGCCTCCCCTGCTGGTTGGTCGAATTGTCGATCGGCGGCTTCATTGTGATGGTCCCGAACGCCGCTGCCTGGATGGGCGAGCCGGTCGGCCGATTGGTCACTCACGAGTCCATCTTCAACGTGCGGTTGATCAAGCAGGAGGCCCGGTACGACGGCTTCGTAGCCACACTGCTGCGGGTTGAAGAAACGCCCGATGAACATCAGTCGTTTTCGGCCCGCTGGATCATCCATTGTTCGCGGTGCTGCGCCGTCGGTCTGATCCTGGCGATCGGCTACAGTCTGGTCGTCACGGCAGATGGCACCACGGACGGGCCGACTCGCAGCCGGGGACTGCGCGATCTCGTCGGCGACTGGTTCGCTCCGCCGCCGATCGGACAGTCCGCGACCGGCCACGTCGATTCGGAGAACAGGCCGGCCATCACCGTCTCGTTGGACGACGATCAACAGGAATCCACGCAGTCCCTCACCGCGTCGAATGTCTCCAAGGGGACGGCCCCGGCGCGTGCTGTTGATCGCAAGGGGTTGCTGCAGGCGGCCCTGAACTTGGCCGCGGCCGATTCACGACGATCGCAGCCCCTGAATGCGATGACCCTCCCCTGGTTGTTCGTCCCCGGCGAAACATCCGTCAAGAGCGTGCCGCGCTGCCGAATGACTCGTTCCGCCGAGGACGATCTCCAACAGTTTGCCGCCGGCTTGAAGATGCTGCCGGCACCAGCGGCGGCCGACGCCGTGCGAAGTCTGCGCGACGCGCTGGTGGCGGTTGTCACGTCGCCCGCCACGGCCGTCACGGGGTTCGCCCACGTCAAGGTGATCCACAGCACCGACGCCGACATCTACTTTCGCAGCGTGGATGGCGAGGCCGAGTTGCTGCGGGTCTTGCCTGTCGAACTCGAAGATGTCGCCACGTCCCGGCCATCCCCACCCTCACCCTCGGCGTCGGCGTCGCGTCGTTCCCTGCGACGTTGATACATCCGGAACCTGACGTGGCCATTCCACGGTCGTCGCGGAAAATCATTCCGAGGGGGCGGTGTTCCATGAGGTACATGTTTCCAGTCGGCGATTTCCGCCAACTGACGAAACCCACTTGATCTGATGCGCCATGTTCCTCAATCACCGAGAGTATTTCCGTTGCCCGCTTCCCACCGATCCGTCGGCGACCGAGGGGGCGGTGCTGGTCGTGGGCCGGCGCGCGATCCCAGGCCGGCTGGTTGAAATGTCGCTGACCGGCTTCGGCGTCCTGGTCCCCGAGTCGCTGCCGACGACCAAGGAACCTCTGGCCCGCCTGAAGGTCCGCGGACTCGACTACATCGTGAAGGTGACCCGCCAGGAACTGCGCCGCGACGGAGTCCTGGTCGGCTTGCAACTGGTCGAGGAACTGCTGCCGAACAACACGCTGATTCCGGTCACTCCGCTGGGACAGTGGCTGACAAGAGCCGCCTGGGCCGCCGCCGTCTGCATCATGCTCGCGGCCATCTATTGCCTGACGGACGTGAACGCGGTCGTGTCGCTGTCGCTCCATCCTTGATCGGCGTACACCGGGCCTGGTGGCGTGCCTTGACCGCACAAAGTGACAGGGACGTGCCACTTCTGCTGGTCATCAGTCAAACACCGCCAAAGCGATCCGACCAACCGAAGAGCATCGTTTCTCTGAGAGGCTGTCCGAAATGCCGTGGCCAGGGGGTCGGGAGTCTTTTTCATGCCGCACAGTCTCGAATTGAGCGTTCTTGAGCGACGTCGTGCGGCATGAAAA
>JANMLE010000302.1:0-6255 GCA_031372385.1 Planctomycetota bacterium
AAGACCGACGAACTGGAGGTTCTCGCCCAGCAGGTCGGGGCAGATCGAATGGAGGGCGACTTGGCCGCCCGCATCCGGCGGATCGGCATCCGCAAGCAAGTGCGAGCGGCGGCATTGGCCGGTCAGTTCGACCGCCTGCACTCCGAGGAAGAACTCGGCAAGTTCCTGCAACAGCGGGACACTGAACGCCTGATCCGTCAGGACGAGTATGCCACGCTCATCGCCACGCTGGAGAACCAGACCGAAGATCGTGCGTCCGTGCGCGCTCAACTGCTGCGGCGGTTGGACGTCGAGCAGCAGTCGGAACTGGCGTGACTGCGGGTGGATCTCGATTACGCGCAGCGCCTCCGCACCCGCCAGCATGAGATCGATCTGACCAAGTTGAACGACTCGGAAGAGTCGCGTCAGTGGCGCGCCGAACTCGAACGGGAATCGGCGGCGGCTCAGGCCCGGCGGGCCGAATCGCTCCGGCAGATCGAACACGATCGTGAGTTGGCCCACACCAGCACGACGGATCGGCGCGAGGACGAGTGGCAAGAGACGCTGCACACACAGCGACTGGACCGCGTGCAGGGTGAGATTACCTTGGCTCAGTCCGACCGCGTGCAACGTGTTGATCTGGTCGAGATCGAGATGCGCAAGTCGCGCGAACTGACCGAGCTGGACCTGCAACGACGCAAGGCCGAGTTGGAGCGCGAGATCAACAACAACGCTAGCAACGACCAACTGGATCGGTTGAAAGAGATTCAGGTGTTGAACCAAGACGCAGAAAAAGATCATCACGAGCGGAGGCTGATGGCGCAGCGCCAGCAGATCGAACTGGAGACGATGAAAGAGGACCGGCAATCGGAGCAGGCGTTGAAGCGCATCCAGGCGATGCGCGGGATGAGTGCGGTCGAACTGATGGCCCATTCTCCCAACGCCGCGATCATTGCGGACGCCTTGAAGCACAAGTCGTCGCAGCAGGCGGCTGTGGAAACCGCCCGCGCCCAGGCCGCAGCCATGCAGGCCACCAGCACCAAACACGAAGAGCTGTATCAGAAGCTCAACGAGACCGAGCGGCAAAGCGCCGACCGCGTGATCGCCGCGATGAAGGAGGCGATGCAGGGACAACAGGCGACGTTTAATCAGTTTGTTTCGATCATCGAAGGAGTCACCCGCAATCTGGCCTCGCAACCCGGTTCCACGGTGGTGGTTTCCGGCGGCACGGTGGCCGGTGTGCCTCACTCCGGAACCGCCGGTCCGACTCCGCAGCGGACGCTGGTCTGTGGTTCGTGCCGCACCGAGAATGGTGAGGCCGACCGCCACTGCCGCCAATGCGGCAAGCCGCTGTGATCAGTCTCGTAGCTTGGACGCCTCGTCCGAGCGAATTTCATCGGCAAACGCACGGACGAGGCGTCCGTGCTACGACCTTTGCCGCACGCGGCGATACGAATCCCGTCCAGGAATGCACTGAGAACCCCATGTCGAAACGACGTCCAGGATCCGCCGATGAACCCACCCCCGAACCCACTGTCAAACCGACGCCGGTCTCGGGAAGTGCCGCGAATGATTTGATGACCACCCGCGAGTTGATGGACTACCTGCAAATCTCGCGGACGAAGGTCTGGGAGTTGGTGCGGGACAAGCAGAACCCGCTCCCCGCGTTCAAACTGGGGGGCGACTACCGCTACCGCCGCTCCGAGATCGACGCCTGGATGGAAAGCCTGCGGGTCCGGCCCAACGATTCGTCTTCGTAGCACGGACGCCTCGTCCGTGCGTCCCCATTCGACGAACGGTGACTCGACGAACGGTCACGTTTGTTCGCACGGACGAGGCGTCCGTGCTACGCTCCAATCGCGAAGCTGCGCTCCAATGACGAAAGGAAACCCCATGACGGACGACACATTCTCGGGCCTGCCCACGGGAGGTTCGCTGGAACTGACGCGTCGCCGGTTCGTTCAACTGAACGGAGCCGGGGCGCTGTCGCTGGGCGGGCTGTGGGGGGCGCAGTCATGGGCCGAGCAGGCGGGTGTGAAAACTCCGTCGGCGATCCGCGCCTGCATCTTTGTCTTTTACTATGGCGGGCCGAGTCATCTCGACACGTATGACCCCAAGCCGAACGCTCCGAGCACCGTGCGCGGGGTGTTTCAGCCGATCGCCACATCGGTGCCGGGTCTGCAGGTCAGCGAACTGCTGCCGAACATGTCGCGGGTGATGCACCACTGTGCGATCGTTCGCAGCATGCATCACACGAATCGTTTGCACGATTCGGCGTCGATCGAGACTCACACTGGACGGCAGGCGGCGCAGGGGGACCGCGAGGAATTCGCGCCGATTCCACAGTTCCATCCCTGTCACGGTGGAGCGATGAGTTACCTCTGGCGGGATCACAGACTCGACGTGGCGCATGCGGCCCTGCCGTTCGTGTTTCACAATGTTGTCCCCACGCCCTGTCAGGGGGGCGGGTTTCTCGGCGCGGCGTACGATCCGTTCCGCGTCACGGTCGATCCCGACAAGCAGCACTACATCGCCGAGGAACTGTCGATCCGCCAGGAACTGCCGACGCAGCGGATCGGCTCGCGCCGCGATTTGCTGTCGGCCCTGCAGGCCGGCGTCCCGTCGAAGACGTCCGCGGGATTCGACCAGTATTACGACAGGGCGTATCAGCTTTTGGGTTCTGAAAAGGTTCGGCGCGCGCTGGATCTCTCCGAAGAATCGCCCGCGACTCGTGAGCGTTACGGTGTCTATCCGGCGGACGTCACGGGGCAGGGCCATGCGCGGCACATGCGTGGTCAGAACCTGCTGGTCGCCCGGCGACTGGTCGAGGCCGGGGTGCCGTTCGTCAACGTGTACGACTTCCGTCAGCAGGGGCAGAACTGGGACAGCCACGCGAACAATTTCGCACTGCACAAGGACCACTTGGTCCCACCCGCCGACAAGTCGCTCGCGGCGCTGATCGGCGATCTCGAAGAACGCGGATTGCTGGACTCGACGTTGATCGTGGCGACGGGGGAATTCGGCCGCACTCCGCAGATCAATGGCGGCGCGGGCCGCGACCACTGGCCCGACTGCTACAGCGTGCTGCTGGCCGGCGGGGGAGTGCGGGGTGGCGCGGTCCACGGAGCCAGTGACGCGATCGGCGCGTATCCTGCCAAGGATCCGGCGACGCCGGCGGAACTCGCCGCCACCATCTACTGGCGCTTCGGCTTCGATCCTGCGGGTCACATCCGCGACCAACTTTCCAGACCGCATCATCTGGCCGATGGCGAGCCGCTGCGCGGGCTGTTCAGTGCGCAAGGATGATGCCACGCTTCGATACGGTACTCGGCGCAGAGACGACGACGGCTTCGAGCTTGTGAGTCTTTGTGGCGTGGGTTTCAACCCACGCAAGATGTCGTACCGCGTCGGCTAAAGCCAACGCTACATCTTTTGGCGAACCGCCATTGAACTTGAAAGTTTCACACGCTCTTCGGGTTGGTGTGCTTGGCGACGCTGGCGATGGAACTGATGCTCACCGTTCGGCGAGATTCGGAATTCGACGGATTCTGCTATCATCGATTTCGTGTTAAGCGACAGGTTTCCTGAGTCAGAATCGAGTTCTTCATGATCATTCGAATCATCGTCGCCGCGATGGCGTTGAGCTTGGGTTGCTGTCCGGCGGTTGCCGCGGATGCCAAGCTGGAGGCGTTGGAGGAGCAGGCGTTCAAGCAGGCGGCGGCGCTGGCGGACCCGTGTCTGGTGCGGATCGAAACCGTCGGCGGGTTGGAGCAGGTGGGCGAGGTGTTGCTCGGAACGGGGCCGACGTCGGGGATCATTGTTTCCGCGGACGGGTTCATTATTTCGAGCACGTTCAACTTCGTCTCCAAACCCGCGACGATCTTGGTGACGCTGGCCGATGGACGCCGGTTTCCCGCGAAACAGGTGGCGAACGACAAGCTGCGGTTGCTGACGCTGCTCAAGATCGACGCGACGGGGTTGACCCCCGCGAAGGCCGCGCCGCGCGACAGTGTGCGCGTGGGACAATGGGCCATCGCTCTGGGACGGACGTTTGATCTGACCAGCCCCAGCGTTTCCGTCGGGATCATCAGCGCGGTCAACCGCATCTGGGGCAAGGCGATTCAAACCGATGCCAAGACGTCTCCCGTGAACTACGGCGGAGCTCTGGTCGATATCGAAGGCCGGGTTCTGGGTGTGATCGCACCGTTGTCTCCGGCGGGGAATGGCGAGACGGCCGGTGTCGAGTGGTATGACGGCGGGATCGGATTCGCCATTCCGTTGGAAGACGTGTACGCATCACTCGATCGCCTGAAGACGGGGACGGACTTGTTGCCGGGATTGCTGGGAATCACCTTCGCCGGAGGACAGTCGACCAACGTGCCGGTGATCGTGGACCGGGTCCGGTACAACTCGCCGGCGCAGCAGGCGGGGCTGAAGACCAACGACCGCATCGTTGAGGCGGATGGTGAGAAGATCGCGCGCGTGGCTCAATTGAAGCATGTGATGGGCCGCAAGTTCGGCGGCGACTCGGTGAAGCTGACTCTGAAACGCGGCGACGAGACACTCAACGTCGAGGCCAAGCTGGTCGGCGAACTGGTCCCGTACGAGGTTCCGTATCTGGGGATGCTTCCCAAGCGAGTGGCTTCGACGGAGCAGGGGGTTGGAGTCCGGTTCGTCTTTCCCGACAGTCCGGCCGACAAGGCGGGACTCGTGCGCGGCGACCGCGTCCTCAAGTTCAACGAGACCGACGCGGCGGATGCCAGGGTGCTCGCGGATCTGGTCGGTCGCAGCCGGCCGGGTGATGCGGTGAAGCTCACGTGTCTCCATGACGGGAAGCCAGTCGTCCTGGAGGTGACGCTGTCGACGGTGCCGGACAACGTCGTCGGCGAGTTGTCGGGCGAAGTGATTGAGAAGCCCGCCGCGGCCGATCCCGCCGGGAAGAAAGACGGTGCCGCCGACAAGCCGGCTGTCGACAAGCCGGCGGAAGAGAAGGCGGCGGCCGCACCCAAGACGGGCCGGTTCACGGATGATCTGGCGGGACACGATCACAGCTTCTGGGCCTACGTTCCGGAGGGATACAACCCGGCGGTCGCCTACGGAATGATGGTCTGGATTCATCCGGGTGGCGACACCATGGAAGCGACGATGATCAAGCAATGGGCGTCGGTCTGCGAACGGCGCGGGATCATCCTGGTAGGACCGAAGGCCGATCAGGTGGGACGATGGACGCCGGGCGAGGCGAAGTTCGTCGAGGGCCTGGTCGCCCACATCCGTGAGAAGTACACGATCGACCCGCAACGGATCTTCGTGCATTCGCAAGGGAGCGGCGCTCCGATGGCGTGTCTGCTGACGACGCGACAGCGCGAGGTCTTCCGCGGCGCTGTCCTGGTGGGTGCCCCGTTCCAGGGACCGGTGGCCGATCACGAACCGGACTTCCGTCAGCAGTTTCATTTCGTCTGCGGTGAGGATGACAAGGCGTTGGCCCCGGTCAAGAAATCGGTTGAGGCCCTGCGGAAGGTGAAGTTCCCCGTGTCGCTGACCACCGTGAAGGGACTCGGCGCCAAGTACCCGACCGATACGGAGATCGATGAAATCGGGCGTTGGGCCGATTGTCTGGATAGAATCTAAAAGACTCCCGCCCCCTGGTCCTGTTGAAAAACGTAGGATGGACGCCTCGTCCGTCCGAATTCCAACGGGACATCACGGACGAGGTGTCCGTGCTATGGTTTTTTCAACAGGCTGCTGAGCATCATGAACACTGACGAATTCAAACGCCGTGAAGTCAGTCGCCGACAATTCCTTGGCCGCAGTGCGCAGCAGGCGGCGGGGGTCGCGGTCGGTGTTGTTGGGCTGGCTGGTGTGGCATCGGCCTCGGCGAGATCGGCGGACTCGCCCAACGACCGGCTCGGGATCGGCGTGATTGGCGTGCGCAATCAGGGGCGGTTGCTCGCCAATGAGTTCGCCCGCATGAGCGGCGTCGAAGTCCGCACCCTGTGCGATGTCGATGAGAGTCAGTTCGCGCCGGCCGTCCGCGAAGTGGTTGATGCCGGCCAGAAGGCACCCGCGACGGTCCGCGAGTTTCGCCACATCTTGGATGATCCCGGCATTGATGCCGTCGTGATCGCGACGCCGGACCATTGGCACGCGACGATGGCCGCGCGGGCCTGCCAGGCGGGCAAGGATGTTTATCTGGAAAGTCCGCCCACGCATTCTCTGGATGAGGGGACGGAGCTGTTGGAGATCGCACAGCGATCCCAGCGGATCGTGCAGGTGGGA
>JANMLE010000337.1:0-2067 GCA_031372385.1 Planctomycetota bacterium
ACCTGAAGGCGAATCCGGTCCTCGTCGATCTGGACCCGAACACGTGGCAGCTTGATGCATCCCGGATTGAAGCGGCGCTGTCGTCGAAGACTCGGGCGGTGTTGGTGTCGCACTTGCACGGTGGTGTCGTGGCGATGCCGCACGTCCGGGAGATGGCCGATGCCCACCAGATCGCGGTCGTGGAAGACGCCTGTCAGAATCCCGGTGCGACGCTGTTTGGTCGGCGAGCCGGAACGTGGGGCGATGTCGGCGTGCTGAGCTTTGGTGGTAGCAAGCTGCTGACGGCCGGCCGCGGCGGGGCGATCCTGACGTCACGGTCCGAGATCGCGGAGCGGATCAAGCGCCACGTCCTGCGGGGCAACGATGCGTATCCGCTGTCGGAGATTCAGGCGGCGATTTTGTGCCCGCAGATGGATGAGTTGAACGCGCTCAATGAACGTCGCATCACGTCGGTCCTTCGTCTCTGTTCGTTGTTGCAAAACGTCGGCGGATTGACGCCGCTGCAATTGCCGACGAACGAAATCGCGCCGGCTTACTACAAGGTCGGCTTGCGGTATCGCGCCGCGAACTTCGGCGGACTGTCACGCGACTCGTTTGTCGAAGCGTTGCGAGCCGAGGGGATCGCTGTCGATACCGGGTTTCGCGGCAACCATCTGATTCACGGTTCCCGGCGATTCCGTGCCGTCTGCGAATTGACCGAGGCGACTCGTGCCGACTCCGAAATGATCACGCTGCATCATCCGGTCTTGCTGGAGGACGAGGCGGCGATTGACGACGTCGTTGTGGCGGTTCAAAGGATTCAGCAATATGCGATCGAAATCAAATCTCGCGACGCGGGCGCTCCCCGAAATGTCCCACGGTCAGGTGACGAATGAACCCGATTGAAACTCCCGCGGCCTTGTCTCCATCGGCTGCGGTGGCGCGCTGCCAAACGATCTTCGCCCACGCCTGGATGGTGCGGACGTTCGTCAAGCACAGCGAGACGGTGGAGGATTTCCCCGAGCTGATGCAGATCGTCCGCACGGTGTTCGACACCTCGCGGGCATTGGAGCCGAAGGTTGACGAACCGGTCGAGTACCTGGCGACGCTGCGCAAAAAGATCGGAAAACTCCGTGCGGCGGCCGAGCAGTTTCGAAAGGACGCGCCGGTCGCGTCGGACCATACTAACTTTCGCCAGGCGGTCATTTCGATGGACGGGTGTGTCGCCGAATTGGAGGCCGTGATCAAAATGTTTCCGGCACCCGCCCCTGCCGCAATGCCCGCGAACTTTCGACCGGGTGCCGCGTCGGGTAAGGTGGTGACCGTGACTGAGCCGCCGCCCGCCGATTGATTCGTCCCCCGCCAGAGTTTGTCCCACCCGTCCTGCAATTGATCAACACCCCCGGATCGCCTGCTTCAGGGTCTGTTCATGTCCGAACCCCTAGTGTTCATGATGGGTAAGTTTGAAGCCCGCATTCCGGTGGACCGGACGTATTTTGAATCGCACTTGTGGGCCGTGTCGCAGGGCGACAACCTGCGAGTCGGATTCACCTCGTACGCCGTGCGGCTCCTGCAGGACGTCTATTTCCTGGATTGGCAGATTGACCCCGACACGCCGGTCCGCAAGAAACAAACCATCGGCGAAATCGAGAGTTCGAAGGCGGTCTCCACGCTGTACGCTCCAGCGGACGGCCGGGTGGTGCGGTTCAACGAGGCCCTGCTGAACGATCCCTCGCTGATCAACGCCGACAATTACGACAAAGGTTGGCTGTACGAGTTCTCGACAACACAGCCGTTGCTTTCGCCCGAAGACTACGTCAAGGTTTTGGAGGCGGGCTGGGAACAAACCCAGCGGCTGCTGAAGAACCAGTTCAACGAATAGTCTAATGACGAGTGACGAGAGCCAGATTTCACTGCGTTGCTCGGCACAACAAGGTTCTTGTGGACCGTGCTACGTCCGACCAGTCAATAATTGTGGCCAGTGCCCACGCGACAGAACTGTATTCCCGGGAGTTTCCCAATGATCCACGCCATCTATCGCAAGGGAGTCTTCGAGCCGATCACTCCCGTCAAATTGCCCGAGGAGTG
>JANMLE010000393.1:0-4550 GCA_031372385.1 Planctomycetota bacterium
CCACGATGCGGTGCCGATCCGCATCGATCCCAACAACCCCCTCGACTTCGGCAAGCCCGCCGGAGATTTGGGCCGCGACGAGCAGCAGATCGGCTTCGATCTGGTCGGACGGCTGAACCAGTTGAAGGCCGTCGAATACCCGAACGATCCGGCGTTGGCCGCGCGGATCAAGGCCTACGAACTGGCGTTCAAGATGCAGACGTCGGTGCCGGAAACACTGGCGTTGAACAGTGAGACCAAGGCGACCCAGGAACTGTACGGCTTGGACGATCCCGCAACGCGAGACTTCGGCATGCAGATGCTCGCGACGCGGCGGTTCGTCGAACGGGGCGTTCGCTTCATCCAGGTCCAGCATGGAGCGGGAGGCGCCGGAGTCTGGGATGCCCACGGCGGTTTGAAGGCCAACCACGAACGCAATTTCAAGGCGGTCGACAAGCCGATCGCGGGACTGCTGAAAGACCTGAAGCAACGCGGCCTGTTGGATTCCACCATCGTGCTGTTCGCCAGCGAGTTCGGCCGGACTCCGGGTTCACAGGGGTCAGACGGACGCGATCACCACATCTACGGGTTCTCAGTCTGGATGGCCGGCGGCGGAATCAAAGGTGGTATGGCCCACGGTGTCACGGACGAGATCGGGTTTCACGCCGTCGAGAAGCGGCACTACGTCACCGACATTCACGCGACGATCCTGAAGCAACTGGGACTCGATTCCCACAAGCTCGAAGTCCCCGGCCGCAAGAGACTCGACATCGACCACGGGAAAGCGATTGAGGAAATCTTGGGTTAGCCCGGATTATTCACCACGAAATACACGAAACACACGAAAGGAAAACGGTGAGGCAGGTGAGCTGATGCGCCAGTCCGTGGACGGAGCGACACAATGCTTCTGGTGACCTGCGACGCAACCCTCCTCCTTTCGTGGCTTTCGTGGCTTTCGTGTATTTCGTGGTTCAGTCCATGAATCATCCGGGTTAGCGGCTGTGCGGCAACAACGTCAGAGAGTTGCCCGCCGCGCAGCGTCCGTTCTTTGTTCGCTCCCTTTCGACAACCCTCCTCATTCGCGCTCCGTTTGATTCGCGCGGAAATCGATTTGGTCCGCGCGAATCAAAAGGAGCGCGAATGAGAAGGCGAAGCCGTGATACAGCGTCGGGCGTTACCAGTGCGGCTTGCAGATCCCGTCTCAACACAAATGGCGGAGCCCCCAAAGAAGGCCGAAAGCCCGCAGTTGCGGGCTTCCGGACGATTCGATTGAACTCACGATTTGCCGGCTAGTACGTGGCCCGGCGAATGTTTCCGCCGGCCGCGGAATTCTCGAACTGGCGCGGGGTCGGTGGGAGTGACGCTTCCGGCTTGACCTCTGTGGGAGCAGTGACCGGAACAGGAACCGGAGTCGGCTGATCGTTCGAAACGGGGCTGCTCATCTGCATCTGGCAGCTAGGGCACTGGCATCCGCCGAATCCGCTGTGGAACCGCGACGCATGCACCGCGGGCGCCGTGAGGTGCCACTGCGCGGGAACCGGCCGCTGCGGCATCATGCCGGGTGACGGCTGCCAGAAGGGAACGTGCTGGTAGTAGTATCCCAACTGGGTCGTGTCCGTCGGCTGATAGACCATCGGGGCGCTGCCGTAGCTGGCACCCGGTGTTCCATACCATTGGTTCGGGAAGTAGGCGTTGTATTGCACGCCCCGGCGGTGCAGCGGGTACTTCGCCGGTGGCGAGTAACCGTGGTCCGGCGAATTCTTGCAGTACCGCTCCTGAAAGAATCCGTTGAAGCACTGCGGACAGGCCCCAGCCCGGCAATCGCCGCTGGGACAGCCGCCATTGGGACAGCCTCCGTAGCCCGCAACGGAGTCGCCGTGTCCCCCGTGATGACCGTGGAATGACGCGGGCTGAGCGGTGGTGCGCGTCCGTCCGTCGGAGATGCGGACGATGCCCGCCGTCCCATCATCCTGGGCGTAAACCGAAGCCGTGCAGGAGAGCGCCGCCATGCAGGCCGCGGCAATCCAGTTTGATTTCCTGAGCGTCATTCGCCTGTTCCTTCAGACCGCAAGACGACCGCTTGCAGAGGATTGTCCGATCACACCGTTTGTCGAAACACCGCTTGCCAAAACACCGCTTGCCGAAACGCAGTCTGCCGAAACGCAGTCTGCCAGATCACACGCACGATCCGTCGCCGATTGTTCAGTAGGCCGGTCGCGAGATGGGTGTCAGTCGGCTGGACGGGCTGCCCCATCCGTAGTTGTAGGTGTGGCCGACGACCGGAGCGAGCGGCACCGCCATCGGCAGGCCATAGCCCTGGGCTCCCCACGCCTGTCCGTCGCGCTGGTCGAAGTAGTGGGGATCCTGCGGATAGACTCGCGAATACTTTCCGCAAAACGGAGCCCCCGCCCCTCCGGCACCGGTGGGGATGAAGTATCCAAACTTGCACCGGAAGTAATCAACCATGCCCTGCGAGCATTGATTGCGGCAGCAGCCCGATTGACAGGTGGGACAGCCGCCGTGGCCAAACCCAATGCCATGCGGGCAGCGACCGTATTGGCATCCAAAGCCATGCCGGTATCCCGATGCCTGCGGGCAATCGCCGTTGGTCGACTCGGGACATGGGCTCTGGCCATGTGCAAAGCCGGTCTGCATGACCTGCGGTGAGCGGACCGCCGCGGTGCTGGGCTTGGTGATCCGCACGATCCCCGGCGCTTCGTCCTGGGCGACCGCGCTGAATGTGGCGACAAGGCTCAGCCCCGCCACCACCGATGCTCGAACGAGCTTTTGCAACAGCGACTTCATGTCATCAGTTCCTTCCATTCGAGCCGTTCGGACGGCCGTGAACAAACGTGTCCGTGAGTCCCCGCCGCAGAGACCATCCATGTCCCCGCGGCCATTGCCTTCGTCAGTCATGCCCCATGCGATTGGCGGCATCCGCAATCCGTCTTCTTCCACCGACTACCACCAGTAAAGTCCCGCCGGGCGGGTGTGAATCGCCGGGCCGTTGCCCCGGATGTACCAATGAAACAGTTGCTTGTCGTGGTGGTGAATCACCGCCTGCCGATGCAGCCAGCATTGATCCCAGCAGCGATTGATTCGGCAGGTCGGACAATTGCAATCGGACCACTCTGATCCGGCACTGTGATGCGAAACGCGGGCTGGCGCGCCAACCGGGTTCGAAGGTTGTTCGACCGCGGCTGGCAGATTCTGGACGGGTGCCCGATCGCCGTCTTCGGCGCGTCCGACACCGGTGATCATCATCAACCCCAAACAGACGGCCCGGACTGCGCGAATTATTTCATCCCTGTACACAATCGTGTCTCCCTTGCTCCGTCCCGTGGTGAATCCGCTGCTTCCATGCAACGTCGTCGGCTAGTACCGGTTTCCATGGGAGGGGACCGACCTCGCGGGGGGGAACCACATGCTGCTCGTCCAGATGGGAGGTTGCGAGCGGTATTTGACCTCGACCTGCGTCCCCTGAAGTTCCCAACGTTCATGCGATCGGATTCCCATCGGAGTCCAGATCCACCCCCCCTTGACGCGGTGGTAGAACGGGCCGTGGATCGACCGGTAAGTGTGGGGATACAGCATCTCGTGGGGAGCCAGCGCCGGCGTGGTGATCATCGTCGCGCCGGTCCAGATCGGAATGTTGGGACGCGGACAGGGATACAGCGGAGCCCGCAGACACACATAGCCGGGTTGCTCCCCAGGCGCCTGTTGCGGCATGGCATAGGCCTCGGGGTTGATCGCCATCGGTGCCCCTTGCAGGGCCGCTTCGGCGGGTTGCCGGTAGACCGCTGTCCGTGGTGCCACCGGCGAAAACGAGGTGATCGGCCGAGCGGCCGACTCGTCGTAGTTCAACGGAGCCGGAACCGAAATTGGTGGCGTCTGCCGTTCCGCGTTGAACGGATCCGCCAGCTCGTCCGCACGGCTTGACGGCAGCATCACGGCGGATAAGACCACGCTGATCGTGGCGGCGAAGTATGCGTTGCGAGTCATCTCGTCCCTCCTTGGATCGCGATTGGCAGCCGCTCGTGGGCAAGAATCCGTGTCTGCCCCAAACTACGCGGCTCGCCAAGCAGTACTGAGTTTCGGTCGGTTGGAGCCGCCTGAATGAATCATTCCGTGTTTGCCGGACAAACACGCCCGCTTTTGGCAACTGTTTGAACAGAAAGACGTTACGTGACGTTGAAAAATCCGCACAACCGATGTAAACGATACTTTCGGCAATGTTGTTGCCGTCGGTATCGCCACCGTAGCTTGCCACGTCGAATGGCATCGGCAAACATCCGGCGACGGGTCGAGATGGCATTGCAGTCCGACCGATGACAGTGGCAGGGTCCGTCCGCAATTGACGAGTCAAGGAGGAAGACGTTGGCGAAGCGCACGAAGGGAACATCCGCATCCGGCGGTGACGGTGAGGTGATCGAAGACCGAATCCAATACGTGGCGCTCAGCCAGGAGACGCGGCGGCGGTATCTGAATTACGCGATGTCGGTCATCACGTCCCGCGCACTTCCCGATGTGCGCGACGGGCTCAAGCCGGTGCAGCGCCGCATCCTCTACGT
>JANMLE010000406.1:0-4531 GCA_031372385.1 Planctomycetota bacterium
CCGCTGTCCGCTGTGGGAACCGCTGTGCGGCGTGCTCCAACAGCCACCACACCGGCTCATCCGGATACTCCAGATGCGGCGGTGTGCAGAGTGGATAATGCTTCAACCATGAAGCGGCGGATTCCTCCACGGCAATCCGCCTGGCGTCAAAGGAAACGGACATGATTGGTCTCTCCGGCGTCGAATCAACGGCTGCATCACATGACCCACAAGGAGGTGAAACGGGAACTGACAGGCGTTCTCTACTGTTCTCTGAATCCGATAGTTCATTGGTGTAGTATCGGTCAGGTGAGGGCTGTGACAAGTCGGAAGTTGACGGGCTGTCACGAATTTCTCCGCAGGCACTCCGGATGTGAGGTATTGAAGGACGTCTGTTCTTGGCGACACTTTTCCGCAGCCGGGGTGTTGGACTGAGTGGGAACACAATCTGAATCGTCTTGTGGCGTCGTCGTTTCCCGCCGATTACACTGTACCGCCGTATGCGAACACTCCCGCAGCCACCGCAATCACCCCCTGTTTCCGACCGGCGTGGCGCGTCGGCGCTGGACTATGTGCTGATTCTGGCCGCCATGCTGCCGATCGTGCTGTTCATCGTGGTGAAGGGCAAACGGATCATGCAGTTGGTCTGGGAAATGTTGTGCGTGCTGGTCTCGTGGCCGTTGATGTGACGATTCGAGTGGACTGGTCGATTCGAGTGGGCCGAGTGACGTCCGAGTGAACGGGTTCATCGCGTTCAACCGCGCCTCCGACAACGACATCTGTGGAGAACACTGACATGTGGCAAGGCTCATGGCGACGATTGTGGCTGCGGGTGCATCGCGACGAACGCGGTGCCGTCAGTCTGGAAACAATCCTGATTGTGGCCGCGATCGCGCTGCCGATCCTGATCTTCATCCTGAAGTACGGCTGGCCCAAGATCCGCGACTACTTCAACCAGGGAATGCAGAACCTGGAGAATGAAGGCAGCAACGTCACCAACGGCGGTGGCGGTGCCGGTCAGAAGTAGCGGCCTGTTGAATGACACGTGGAGCACGATTTCATCGTGCTCGAAACCCGAAGAACAGGGGCACGTTGAAAACGTGCCCCACGATTTTCAACAGGCTGTTGGCGTGAGGCTGTTGTGACGTTCAGCGTCGGGATACTGGCGACCCTGGTGGTCCTGCTGATCGTCGCGACCATCACCGACGTCCGGTCGCAGATCGTTTACAACTGGAACACCTACCCCGGCATCCTGCTGGGGTTCGTGTTGCGATGGACAAACGGGGGCCTGCCGGGGTTGGAGGATTCCGTCAAAGGGTTCGCCATCTGCGGCGGGTTGATCCTGTTGTGCTTTGTCCTGTTCAACCTCGGCGGTGGCGATCTGAAGCTGATCGCGATGATGGGTGCGTTTCTGGGATTCGAACGCGGAGTCGAAGCGCTGCTCTGGACGCTGGTGCTGGGAGGCATCCTCGGGAGCGTGGTAGTGGTCTGGCAGATTGGTTTCGTCAACATCCTGGTTCGGTTGCGGAGTCAACTGGTCCGGATGTGGAAGGCCCGCGGCTGGGTGCCGCTCGATGAAGCAACCAGGGAACCGCTGAAACAAACGTTGTCGCTGGCACCGGCCGGATTGCTGGCCGTCTTGATTGTGACGAAGGACATTTGGCTTGTGGGGTTGCCGTGAACCGCGAAATCCTCATCGCCTGCCTCCCCTGCTTTCTCGTGCTCTGCGCGTCGATGGCGGTTCTGCGCGTCGTGCTGGCGGTTGGTGCGCCGTCGTGGAATTGGCGGCGGTTGACACAGGTCCATTCGTGCCAGCGCGGTGGAGTGCAGTCACTGGCCTTCGTGCTGACGATGCCAGTCTTCATCATGGTCGTGCTGCTGATCGTGCAGGTCAGCCAGTTGATGGTCGCGCAGATGACCATCCATTACGCGGCGTTCGCCGGAGCCCGCGCCGCGTCGGTCTGGCTGCCGGCTGTGATCGATGATCCCAGCCAGGAACTCAACGATCTGGCCGAAGTCGAGAACCGGCTCAGCGACCTTCCCACGAAGACCGATGGCGAATTCACCGACTACGAGATCACGTCGTCCAACAGCAGTGACAAGTTGTGGAAGGTTCGGGCGGCGGTGGTGCAGGCGATGATGCCGCTCTGTCCGTCGCGGAACGTCGGCGCCCGGGGAACGATGGCCTTCCTGCCGAATCTGGCGGCCGCGAACCAGCAGGTGTATGCGACGCTGCTCCCGTCGTCCGCATCCAACACGCAACTGGGACCGCGGCTGACCAACAAGCTGAACTACGCGGATCAGAACACGCGCGTGATCGTGGAGTGGCGTGACTCGCGCGATCCGCGGGGCCGCGACTCGCTCGACTACGTGGCGTACAACGTGCGCAACCATTCGTGTCCCGACCCCGAAAAGCAGTCGACGTTCCGCGAAACAGAGATCGGCTGGCAGGATCCCATCACCGTCTACGTGGTCCACCAGTTCGCGCTGTTGCCGGGCCCCGGCCGGTTGCTGGCCGCCCGACTGGTGCGGGCGGACGGTCTGCCGGACCGGGTCAGCCCCCGGATCAACTCCGTCAGCTTGGATGCCTCGCGGACCTTGTATACCGTTCAGATCCAAGCCGCAGTGACCATGACCTGTGAGGGATGGAAGTCGGTCAAGCCGCTGGTGCAGCCGCAATACGCGCTCCCTTTGCGTTAGGGTTCGGGACCGGCGGGATCGTGGTTGGAAAGAGAAAGATATGAACTCGCGAGATCTCCAGAATGCGAACGACTGCGACTCCGGCGGGAGCACCGCCGCGCCACGTTGCGTCGTCCGACGTCCGTCGTTCCTGTCCCGCGTGCATCGTGACGAGCGCGGCGCGATCAGCGTGCTGTCGGTGTTCGCCATCTTCATGTTCACGATCCTGCTGGTGCTGATTGTGAACGTCGGCCGGCAGATCGACGACAAGCTCCGGATGCAGAATGCCGCCGACGCCGCGGCCTATTCGGGGGCGTCCGTGATCGCGCGCGGCATGAACGCCATCGCGTTCAGCAATCACCTGGAATGCGAGACGTTCGCCCTCGTCGCTTATATGCGCGAGGGTCGCGACCGCAAGTCGGAAAAGTTTGTCCCCGAGATCCTGGAAGCGTGGAACAACGTCGGCAAGAAGTTTGCCGAGGGAACAGGTGCGGCCAAATCGATGAAGTTCAAGTTGATGGGGCAGGCCATCATGAACAAGGTTCCCATTGAACAGGCGATGGTCCAGAGCTTCGGCAACATGGCGTTTCACGAATCCAAACTGACGCTGCCGCTGTTCGAGTACATCCTCGCCGGTCCCGATTTCGACACGAGCGTCGGGGTTCCTGACCGGTCCTTTGAGGGGGGATTCATCCCGCGGTTTCAACGCGCCGTCCTGCAGACCGTGCCGCGCATTGCCGCCGTCGCGACGGATGAACTGGTCCAGCGCTACGGAGCCAACACAAAATCACAGCATCGAAACCAGGATCTGCGCGGACTGCTGTGGGCCACCGATGCCACCGTGGTCGGCACGCGTGATGAATCGGCCGCCAACACCCGGACGCTGCCGATGATCGACCCGTCCCAGTTCGGAAGCGATCTGGCCCAGGTCGGCGAGACGGTCCCGCCGAACTGTCCGGCGTGCTTCACTTGCTCCGAGTGCATCAGCCGCAAGATTCGCGCGCGCCGCGCACAGCAGTACCTGAACGACTGGATCAGGCTCTGGATGAGCCCCTACTTCGAATACCCCGACGACGGCACCCCGCACTACGGCGCGTCATCGGCGAAGATGTCCAATTACATCAATTTCTGGCGGGTCTACACCTGCGCCAACCTGAACGCGCTGCTCGAAGAGTACCCGCACACCAACCTGCCGTTCGTCCTGCGCGATGCGCCCACACGTCCCTACAACGGCGGCCCGCCACCGAATCAATGGGATCCAGCCTGGGACTTCGACGGTTGCGTGGCCACGCCCCAGCATCCCGACCGGCCGTGCCAGCCCGCCAAGCCGATCACCCAGCAGACTCTGGAGGGATCGTACAACTTTGTCTCGGCGGCCTACTGGCCGCACCAGAAGCCGATGTTTCCCGGCCTGTTCAAGAACCCGCAGGATCGCGACGGGAAGACGTACGCGACCGCCTTCGCGCAGGCGGCCATCTTCCTGCCGCGGGGCCGGTTCTCGCGGGTTCACCGGGGGGAGAATGCGCCGTGGGTCCATCTGTATCCCTGCCCGCCGAATGGAACGTGTTGTTCCGACCTGTACGACCAGGCACCCGGTTCCTGGGATCAATACAGCCTGTCGAACACCAACCCGTCCCATCCGCAGGTGGCGACCCAACTGCCGGCGTTCGCGCAGGTGACGCGCTGGGAACAGTTCGGCGAATGGGACTCGTTCAATCAAAACTGGACCGCCAAACTGGTTCCCGCCACGGCGGCCAATGTTCCTACAATCCTCTCACAACATCCGGGGTCGTATCTGGGTGGTGCCCTGTCGGGCTACCAGCCGCCGAACCTGCAAAACATTCCGCTGCAACAATTCCATCTGGTGAACACG
>JANMLE010001157.1:0-10637 GCA_031372385.1 Planctomycetota bacterium
CCGCGGGGCGCTAAGGGGCTGTGCATTTTTTACTTCCGA
Source organism: Planctomycetota bacterium (assembly GCA_031372385.1). Lineage (GTDB taxonomy): Bacteria > Planctomycetota > Planctomycetia > Planctomycetales > Planctomycetaceae > Schlesneria. The sequence continues at coordinate 40 of JANMLE010001157.1, forward strand.
GAGTTACTCGGTGTGTCGCGACACGAGCGGTGTCTCCCTGCCACGGCCCGGTATCACCGCTTCGCCTTCTCATTCGCGCTCCTTTTGATTCGCGCGGACCAACACGAATGCCGCGCGAATCAAAAGGAGCGCAAATGAGGAGGGCTTTCGAACTGGAGCCAACAGACAACTGCCGCTTCGCGGCGGGCAGCTCTCGGACGTTGTTGCCGCTCAGCCCCTAAGGATTGAATCATGCGGCACGCGGCCAGACTCTTCACGATGATCGGAATCCTGACTGGCTGCGTGATGGCGGCTGCCGTCTGCCACGCCCAAGCGTTGGAGGTGGGTGACCTGGTTCCGGACTTCAAATGCCTCGACGACCAGGGGCAGATCTGGGACTCGCGGGAGCATGTCGGCAAGAAGATGGTCGTCGTGTACTTCTATCCCAATGACTTTGCCTTCTGCTGCACTCGACAGGCCGTGCGCTATCGGGATGGTCAGCGGGAGTTGGCGGCCCACGGAGTCGAAGTGGTGGGTATCAGCGGCGATGTCGTCGCGGCGCACCGGATGTTCAAGAAGACGCACCGGCTGAACTGCGCGCTGCTGGCGGACTTCGAGGGTAATGTTGCTCGCAAGTGTGGGGTGCCGCTGCGGGCGGGAGCGAAGGCGATGGTGAAGGACGCCGATGGCAAAGAGGTCGTTCGTGAGGATGACGCGGCAATCAAAGTCCGACGAGACTTCACTGCGGAGCGATGAACCTTTGTGATCGGCAGGGACGGACGCATCGTCTACAAGGATTCGACAGTGTCACCCGCGAAAGACTGTCAGGAAGTCCTGGAGTTCCTCTGCAAATGACCGCCCAATGACTCGTAGGACGGGCACTCTTGCCCGTCATGCTGCATCAGCCAAAACACGGACGGGCAAGAGTGCCCATCCTCCAGTCGCCGCGCCTTGCCCTTCGACCGGCGACCTCCCGCGCAGCGCGTTTCGGAAATTGTCATACTGCAAGACGCGTTGAATGCTTCTCTTCGGGCGAACCGTACATGCACCCGCCGCTCGCGGATCAGGATCAGTGGCTGGAGCGGCATCGGCCGTATCTGACCCTGCTGGCTCGAGCCCATTTGAATCCGCGCCATCCGGCGAAACTCGATTCGTCGGACATCGTGCAGCAGACGCTGCTCGATGCGTTTGCCAAGCGGGATCAGTTTCGAGGCTCCACCGAGGCCGAGCTGGCCGCGTGGTTGCGAGAGATCTTGAAGCACAACCTGGCCGACGCCCTGCGCAACCAGCGGCGAGACAAGCGAGACATCCGCCGGGAACGGTCGCTGGAGGACGGAATCGATGCGTCGTTCTCGCGCACGCAGGACTGGCTGGCGACCGTGCAATCGTCACCCAGCCAGAAGGCCGTCAAGCAGGAGGATCTGCTGCTGTCGGAGGCTCTGACCGAACTGCCCGAGGCTCTGACCAAACTGCCCGAGGCTCAGCGTGTTTGTCTGCCGATTCCCGCCGCTCGCCCAAGACCCACCGCCACTTCGACAGACTTGGATGAACCGCCTTGCGGATTCCACCCAGAATCGTGACGCACCTCCGCAACTGTCGCCCCCGCACCCGGTGACTTGTTCGGAGAACCGATATCCAATGTAATCAGAGTTGACGGTTCAAATCACACTTTCCGACGCGTACACGTATGACTCTGAAACTTCAAACTGCCATCGGCCACTACGGTGCTGAGGCCAAAGCGAAACTCCGCAACGTCGCTGCTTCAGGGGAACCGGAAGACCAACTCCGCGCGCCGCTCGAAGGACTGATCGACGATCTGGCCGAACTCTGTGGCTTCCCACGGAAGGCGGTGGCGGCGGTCGGCGAGTCCTCGATTGCGGCGCTCAAGACTCGCCCGGACTACGCGATCACGCTGCGCAACGCGCTGGTCGGATTCATCGAGATCAAGGCACCCGGCAAGGGAGCCGATCCGCGCAAGTTTCGCGGCCACGACAAGGAACAATGGGAGAAACTCCAATCGCTGCCCAACCTGCTCTACACCGACGGCAACGAGTTCAGCCTTTACCGTAGCGGCCAGTTGGAAGGGGCAGTTGTTTCGCTCAAGGGAGATGTCGAAACATCGGGTTCGGCCCTTGAGGCTCCGCCCGAATTGCTCGCCTTGTTCGACAATTTTCTGCGGTGGGAGCCGATCCCGCCGACGAGCGCGAAGGAACTGGCGAAAGTCGCGGCCCGCCTTTGCCGATTGCTCCGCGATGAGGTGACCGAGCAACTGGAACTCCAAAGTCCGGCCCTCACCGCCCTCGCCGCCGACTGGCGGAAACTTCTCTTCCCAGAAGCGAACAACGCTCAATTCGCCGATGGCTACGCCCAGGCCGTTACCTTTGGTTTGCTGATGGCTCGCGCGCGGGACATCCGGTTGAGTACCGGCCTAGATCAGGCCGCCAAACAACTCGGACAGACAAACTCGCTCATCGGAGCCGCCCTCCGGATTCTGACCGACGATGCGGACAATCAGAGCACGTTGAAGACCTCCCTAGGCACGCTCACGCGCGTCCTTGATGCCGTCAACTGGCATTCGATCAGCAAGGGCAACCCCGACGCCTGGCTCTACTTCTACGAAGATTTTCTGGAGGTCTACGACAACGACTTGCGGAAGTTGACCGGCTCGTATTACACGCCGCCGGAAGTGGTCGGGGCGATGGTTCGGCTCGTCGATGATGTTCTTCGCAGCCGCTTCGGACAATCCTCCGGGCTGGCTTCCCCGGCTGTCACGGTGGCCGATCCGGCCGTCGGCACGGGAACTTTTCCGCTCGGCGTTCTTGCCCGGATCGCTGCGACGATTGAAGCCGACGAAGGACCGGGAGCCGTGCCAAAAGCCATTGACGCGGCGGTGAAACGGCTCATCGCCTTCGAGATGCAACTCGGGCCGTTCGCTGTCGCTCAACTTCGCATTTACGCGGAACTCTTCCACCTCATCGGCAAGGTGCCGAAAACGCCTCCGCGCATGTTCGTGACGGACACTCTCGCAAACCCCTACATCGAGATGGAACTCCTCGGCTCGTGGTACGGCCCCATCGCCGAATCCCGCCGACAAGCGAATGAGATCAAGCGGAAAGAGCCAATTACGGTCGTGATCGGCAACCCGCCGTACAAGGAAAAGGCGAAGGGACGCGGCGGCTGGATTGAAGCCGGAGATGCCGCCCGAGGAAAGGACGCCCCGCTCGACGCCTGGATGCCGCCCCGCGAATGGGGCGTCGGGGCGCACGCGAAACACCTCCGCAACCTGTACATCTTTTTCTGGCGGTGGGCGACTTGGAAAGTGTTCGAGAATAATCCTCCGCACAACACGGGCGTCGTCTGCTTCATCACCGTCGCGGGTTTCCTCAACGGCCCCGGTTTCCAGAAGATGCGCGACTACCTCCGCCGCACCGCAGATGCGATCTGGGTCATCGACTGCTCACCGGAAGGCCATCAGCCTGAAGTCAACACTCGCATCTTCCAGGGCGTGCAGCAGCCGGTTTGCATTGTGCTTGTATCGCGCTCCAAGCCATGCGACCCGAACAAGCCGGCCGTCGTTCGGTACTACTCCTTGCCGCAAGGACGCCGCGAGGACAAGTTCGCCGCCCTCGCCCAACTCACGCTAGACGGCGACGGTTGGGTCGATTGCCCGACTGATGGACGCGCCCCGTTTCTGCCGGCGCTGACGGGCGCATGGGCCACCTATCCGGCCCTCGAAGATTTGTTCGCCTATGACGGCTCCGGCGTGATGCCCGGCCGCACCTGGATCATCGCCCCGGATGCCGAATCCTTGCTTCGGCGTTGGCAAAATCTCATCAAAGCGAAGCCCGAGCAGAAGGAAAATCTGTTCGTCCCGCATCTAAGTCAAGGGAAGATGGGAGACAGATGTGTCAATCGCGTGGTGGCGAAGGGACTGCCCGGTTTCGCGGACAAACCAAAGCCCATTGCCGAGGAAAAAGGAGATTGCGCTCCACCGCTGCGCTACGGATTTCGCTCTTTCGACCGCCAGTGGATCATCCCGGACAATCGCGTCATCAATCGGCCCAACCCGGAACTGTGGCGGGCACATTCGCAGAAGCAGGTCTACTTCACAGTGCTCGCCCGAATTTCACCGTCGTCTGGTCCAGCACTCACCTGCACCGGCTTGATCCCCGATCACGATCACTACAAGGGTTCCTTTTCTGGTCGTGTCTTCCCGCTTTGGCGCGATCACGCGGCGACCGAGCCGAACCTGCCGCCGAAGCTGCTCGGTTTTCTGGCGAAGAAGTACAAGATACCGGTGACTGCCGGGGACGTGATGGCGTACCTTGCCGCCGTTGTCGCACACCCGGCCTACACGGCTCGCTTCCAAGGTGATCTCGCGCAGCCGGGTTTGCGAATTCCACTGACGTCGAAGGCCAAACTCTTTGCCGAGGCGGTGGAACTCGGACGCACGATCATCTGGTTGCACACGTTCGGCGAACGATTCACGGACCCAAAAAATGGCCGGTCGGCGAAGCCGCCGCGACAGGCGAAGGAGAAGGCCCCGCGCATTCCCGCCGCCGGCGCGATCCCACAAGACCCGGACGACATGCCCGCTGAGATTCTATACGACGCGAGCAGGCAGCGGCTCCTCGTCGGGTCCGGATACATCGAGAACGTGACTCCGCAGGTTTGGGAATACGAGGTGTCGGGCAAGCAAGTGCTGACGCAATGGTTCAGCTACCGCAAGCGGAACCGAGAGAAACCGCCGATGGGCGACAAGCGACCACCATCCGAGCTTTGCAAGATTCAACCCGAGACGTGGCTCGCGGAATACACGACGGAATTGCTCAACGTCCTGCACGTTCTCGGCCGGCTCGTCGAACTGGAGGAAGCCCAAGCCGACCTGCTCGTGAAAATCTGCTCGGCCCCCACAATTTCAGCGGACGAACTGCAAGCCAACGAGGCGCTGACCGTGCCAGAAGCCTGGCGGAAAAAACTGATGGCTAATCCTGACGACTCACCGAGCCTTTTCCCAAGTGATGAATGACGGCAAGGCAGGGAACAATGGGGGCGGGAGTCTTTGTTATCTGGCCGCCCGGCTCATTCACTGGCGATGACAACCCAACCGGAGTCGTTGCATGGAACGCATCGGAATCGTTCGCGTCGGCGTTGCAGCGATGACGGTCGCCTGGCTGTGTGGGTCTGTCGTGTGCCCCGCTTTCGCCGCCGACTGTTCGATGCTCGGCCGGGACGGTGATCGCAGCCAACGGCGAAGCGCGCTCGTCGCGCTGGGGCAGATCGGCCCCGCTGCCAAAGCGGGTCTGCCGATCGTTCAGGCCGCGCTGGCCGATGACGATCTCGGATTGCGGGTCATCGCGCGTCAGACGCTCCGGCGGATCGATCCGCAACTCGCCGAGAGACAACTCGGCCCGCCCTTCGATCCTGTCGCGGCGAGTCGGCAGGATCGGGCGACGCTGCGGGTTGGTCCTGGCGACTGGCCGCAGTGGGGTGGCTCGCGGCTGCGCAACAACACGCCGGATGGCAAAGACATCCCGACGACGTGGGACATCAAGACCGGGCGGAATATCAAATGGGCCGCGAAGCTCGGTTCGCAAACCTATGGCAATCCGGTCGTCGCGAACGGAAAGGTCTACATCGGCACCAACAACGCGCATGGCTATGTGAAGCGTTATCCCCCGAAGATCGATCTCGGAGTGCTGCTCTGCTTCGAGGAAGCGACGGGCAAGTTCCTCTGGCAGTACTCCAGTCCCAAGCTGCCGAGCGGACGGGTCCACGACTGGCCGCTGATTGGGATGCCCTCAATGCCGGTCATCGATGGAGATCGCCTGTGGGCCGTCACCAATCGTTGCGAGGTGGTGTGTCTCGACACCGAAGGGTTCCGCGACGGCGAGAACGATGGATCATTCCGCGGTGAGGTGAACGAGAACCCGGACGAGGCCGATGTCGTCTGGAGGTTCGACATGATGCGGGAACTGGGAGTCTCGCCGCACAACATGAGCCAGTGTTCGATGGCGATGGCGGACGGCGTCTTGTTTGTCTGCACGTCCAACGGTGTTGGAGATGACCATATCAAACTGCCTGCCCCGGATGCTCCGAGCTTCCTGGCAATGGACCGCGATACCGGCAAGGTGCTCTGGACCGACACTTCGCCGGGGCACAACATCCTGCACGCCCAATGGGCATCACCCGCCTATGGCGTCTTTGAGGGACAGGGCCAGGTGATCTTCCCCGGCGGCGATGGCTGGGTTTACAGCTTCGATCCAAAAGGGGACGGCCGGGGTGGCTCGCGACTGCTCTGGAAGTTCGACGCCAATCCCAAAGAGTCGGTGTATTCGCTGGGCGGCCGAGCCACTCGCAATCACATCATTGCGTTTCCCGCGATTTACGACGGTCTGGTGTATATCGCCGTGGGTGAAGATCCGGAACATGGCGAAGGAGTGGGCCATCTCTGGTGCATCGATCCCGCCCATCGCATCAACGGTGCCGACGTAAGCCCGGACCTGGCGGTCGATGCGGCGAGCAACCTCATTCCGCATCGACGCCTGCAAGCCGTGAATGTGAAGCTTGGCGAAGGGACCGTGCCGAATCCCCACTCGGCGGTCTGCTGGCAATACGGCAGCCAAGACCGAAACGCCAATGGCAAGATCGACTTCGAGGAGCAGTTCCACCGCTCGATGGGTACTCCGGTGATCAAGGATGACATCCTGTACGTGGCGGACATGGCCGGACTCTTTCATTGCCTGAACGCCAAGACCGGCGATGTGTACTGGACCCATGACCTGTTTGCATCGTGCTGGGGCTCGGCCTTGCTGGTCGATGGCAAGGTCTACATGGGCGATGAGGATGGCGACGTGGTCATCTACAACCACTCGGCCGATCCAGCGATTGCTCTTCCCAAGGGAGTTCCCCTCGCAGAAATCAACTTGGACACTTCGATCTACTCGACGCCGATCGTGGCCAACAATGTCCTGTACATCGCCACGAAGGACAGGCTCTACGCCATTCAGGACTTCCCGGAACGCAGTCCCCCCGGCACCGATGTGCCCGACGCCACCAACCCGTCGAATCGAGTGAGAGTATCAGAAGTCGACGACTGATTTTCTGACCGCGACCGTCAGCACCTTCTTTGGAGTGACCATATGAATTGCTCTTGGACAATGCGCGCCCTTGCGTTTGTAGTCGTGACCTGCGGAGTTGCGGCGGGTCCAGCCGACGCCGCCGATTGGCCGATGCTCGGCCGGGACGGGACACGGAATGGCGTCAGTGCGGAGGTCGGCGCTCCCACGCAATGGTCCCTTGAGGAACGGAAGGACGACCGCGTCATCCGGGCCGCGCGCGGCATCCGCTGGTCCGCGCCGCTGGGTTCGCAAACGCATTCATCGCCCATCGTGTCCGGGGGACTCGTCTGGATTGGCACCAACACTGCGAAAGCCGGTGTGGAAGCACACAGCGTGTTGAAGTGCTTCCGCGTGGCCGACGGCAAACAGATGTATGAGTACGATTCGCCGAAGCTGGACTCGCGCGTCAATGATCCCGGCTGGACGGGTCTGGGAAGTTCACCGCTGATTGAGGGTGATCGCCTCTGGCTGGCGACCAATCGCAGCGAGGTGCTCTGTCTGGACATCGGCCCCTTGATGCGCGGTGAGGGACCGCCACGCGAACTGTGGAAGCTGGACCTGATCAAAGCCTTCGACATCTTCCCACACGTTCCCATCATGGGGCCACCGCGTCCCTGTTCGATCGGTCCCTCGTGGAACGGCCGGATCTTTGTGACGACGAACAACGGCGTCGGTGAGGATCACGTCAGGGTTCCCAAGCCGGAGGCTCCGAACCTCGTGTGCCTCAGCAAGGAGACGGGCGAGGTCTACTGGAAGGACAACTCCCCCGGTGCCAACATCCTCGTCTCGCAATTCGCCAGTCCCACTGTGACGGAGATTCGGGGCCAGGTGCAGGTGATCGTTCCGCAGAGCGACGGTTGGGTGCGCTCGTTTGAGCCCCTGACCGGCGAGAAACTCTGGGAATTCGACATCAATGCGAAGGTGGCGGTCCACTCGCTGAACCGCTCGACTCGCAACTCGTTGTTGGGGAATGCGGTCGTCTATGAGGACCGCGTGTATCTGGCTTCCGGACAGGACGCGGAAAAGGGTGAGGGGCCGGGCCGGCTCGTCTGCATCGACCCCACGAAACGCGGCGATGTCAGTTCGGAGTTGGCGATGGATGCGGACGGAAAACCATTGCCGCGCCGGCGCGTGCAGGAGGTCGATCCGAAGGCTGGCGAAAAGGCGATTCCCAATCCCAATTCGGCGCTCGTATGGGAGTTCGTCAGTCTCGGGAAGAAGTTCGAGGATGCGATGCACGGGACAATGAGTTCAGTCGCCGTCGCGAACGGTTTGGTGATCGCGGCCGACCGCGCTGGCCTCGTGCATTGTTTCGATGCCAAGTCGGGCCAGCAGCATTGGAGCCACGACACGTTCGCGGCCACCTGGGCCTCGCCGCTGATCGTCGATGACAAGGTCTACGTGACGGACGAAGACGGAGACGTGGCGATCTTCGGCCTCTCGGCCGATCCAGTCGTGGCGCTGCCAAAGGTGAATGGCGCACCGCAGCCGCTGCGTGAGATCTCGATGGTCGAGCCGATCTACTCGACGCCCATCTTCGCGAACGGCGTGCTGTATCTCGCCACGCGCACGATGCTGTTCGCCATCGACGGCGAAAAGGAGCAGCCCGATCCGGAACTGACGGGCGGTTCGTGGCCGCAGTGGCGCGGACCGAACCGGGACAACGTGTCCCCGGAAAAGGGGCTGCTCAAGGAGTGGCCCGAGGCCGGGCCGCCATTGCTGTGGCGGGTCGAGGGAATCGGTGAAGGAATCGCTTCGGTGTCGATCGCCGACGGGCGGATCTACACGCTGGGCTACTTTGAAAGCGGCGAGTTTCTGACGGCACTCGATCAGCGCACGGCCCAGCGCGTGTGGGCGACGCGCCTCGGTCCGCGCGTCAACGAGAACCCCCTCATGCGCTGGCTGAGCCAACGCTCGCCCACACTGGACGGGGACCGGCTGTATGCGATCACGACCGGCGGCCGGTTAGTCTGTTTGCAGACCCGCGATGGACACGAACAGTGGAGCAAGAATTACCCGGACGATTTCGGATCGCCGCAGCCGAGCTGGGGCTTTTGCGACTATCCGCTCGTGGATGGAGACAAGCTGATTTGTACTCCCGGTGGTCCGCAGGCGTCGGTCGTGGCGCTCGACAAACTGACCGGCAAGGAGCTGTGGCGGAGCGTCGTGCCCAACGGTGGTCGATCCGAATACGCCGCCCTGGTGGTCGCCGAAGTGGGCGGCTTTCGGCAGTACGTCGCGTTTCTCCATAACGCATTGGTGGGCGTGCGGGCGACTGATGGACAGTTGCTGTGGAGTTACAACAAGATCGCCAATGGTACGGCCAACTCCCGCACGCCCGTCGTGCGAGGTGATCACATTCTGACGGGGAACGGGTACGGCACGGGCCTCGCCCTGCTGAAGCTCACGGTCCAAGGCGAAACCGTCACAGCGGAGGAGCAGTACATTCAAAAGCCTGGCCTCGATACTTTTCAAGACAACTCGTTCGTCGCGGGCGATCATCTTTACGCCGGTATTGGGGCGGCACTGATTTGCCTCGACTGGAAAAGCGGTCAAAAAGTCTGGGGGACGCGGTGCGGGCGAGCGGCGATTCTCACTGCCGAGGATCGTTTTTACATGCGCAACAGCGACGGGCTCGTGATGTTGGCAGACATTTCGGCCACGGAGTATGTCGAACGGGGGCGCTTTCAGATTCCCGACGCCGTCAGAGGGGCCGCCGCAACCGCGCCAGTCATTGCCGGCGGGCGGCTGTACCTGCGCGACGACAACAAACTGCTGTGCTACGACATCCGCGAGAATGCGTTGAAGCAGCCGCCCGCGATACCTCAAACGGTTGTGCTCAAGGCTCCCGCAGCCGCACCGGCCAACGAACCCCGCGAACGCACACTGCGTTCGGTCTTCGTTCCGACGCCGCAGGATGTCGTCGAGAAGATGCTCGAACTGGCGGCGGTGAAAAAGACCGACGTGGTCTGCGATCTGGGCAGCGGTGACGGTCGCATCGTCATCTCGGCCGCCAAAAAGTACGGCTGCAAAGCGATCGGCTATGAACTCGACAAGGAACTGGTGGACACGTCGCGCGCCAAGGCCGAAGCGGCGGGCGTGAAGGCCCTGGTGACCCTTGAAGCCAAGGATCTCTTCGCGGCCGATCTCCGCGACGCCGATGTGATCGCGGTGTACCTGCTGCCGCAGCAACTCGAAAAGCTGCTGCCCCAACTGGAGAAGCTCAAGCCCGGCACACGAATCGTCTCGCACCAGTTCGCGATTCCAGGGATCGCTCCGAAGGAAGTCATCCAATTCGAGTCGCTCGAAGACAGTGCCAAGCATGCGATCCACGTCTATTCGGCTCCACTGGTCAACGCAAAGGAGTAAGACGCCGCGTGCGACGGACGGCCGATACCTCTCGCGGTGAGAATTGTCCCGAGCAGTCCAGCGCGTCCGCGAGACGCGCCAATGGGGATGTCAGTCCAGATTATTGGCAGACGAACACGACGCGCTCGG
>JANMLE010000459.1:0-3158 GCA_031372385.1 Planctomycetota bacterium
GCCCCCTTTCACCCCCTCTTACTTTTCGTGTGTTTCGTGTATTTCGTGGTTCACACCTCTGAAGGATTGACGATGACCAGACCACTCGCCGGCGTGCTGCCCATCGCGCACACGCCGTTTCTCGACGACGATTCGATCGACCTGCCGAGTCTGAAGCGCCAGATCGACTGGGCATACGACGTCGGGGCGGATGGATTCGGCACCGGGATGGTGTCCGAACTGCTGCGGCTGACGTTTGACGAGCGAGTGGCCCTCACGGACAAACTCGCCGAGTTCAACGCCGGTCGCGGCGCGTTCTTCGCGGGAGTGGGAGCCGAATCAACGAAGCAGGCTCTGCAATACGCGAGGCGGGCCGAACGGGCGGGGGCGGACGCTGTGATGGCGATCCCCCCGATTTCAACGCGACTCCCCGTGCCGGCGGTGCGGGACTATTTCATCGCGCTGGCCGATGGCATCGGCCTTCCGGTGATCGTGCAGGACGCCTCCGGCTACGTCGGCCAACCGATTCCCGTTCAAGTCTGTGTCGAGCTGCTGAAGCGCTTCGGCCGCGACAAGATCCTGTTCAAACCGGAAGCCTCACCGATCGGCCCGAACCTGTCGGCCCTGCGCGATGCCACCGGCGGTGAGGCCCGCATCTACGAAGGCTCGGGCGGCGTGTGCCTCGTCGACAGCTTCCGCCGCGGGATCACCGGGACGATGCCCGGCATGGAGTTCCTGCCGGCAATTGTCGCACTCTGGAAGGCTCTGGAGCGCGGGGACGATGACGCCACGTATCGTCTGTATTTCCCGATCTGCGCGCTCGTCAGCCTGCAACTCCAAGCGGGCCTCGACGGGTTCCTCGCCGTCGAGAAGTACGTGCTGCACCAACGGGGGCTCTTCACCACCGATCGCCGCCGCGAACCGAATGCATGGAGCCTCGATACCGAGACCCGCGCGGAGTTGGATCGGCTGCTGATCCGATTGGACTTGGCCACGACAAACGCAGAAACGCCGGCGACATGACAAGGGGCGTCTTGAATCTGGCCACGGGTCGCGAGATAACAATTCCCAAGACTGGTCGCACCGGGAGTCAGGAATGCCCAGGAAGATCCGTGAGCTGAAGAGCATGCTCCAACGAGCCGGCTTTGTGATGCGCGCGGGGAAGGGCAGCCACACGGTGTGGTCACATGCGATGCTGGAAGAGTCGATCACCCTCTCGGGCCACGATGGCGATGATGCGAAGCCCTATCAGGAAAAAGACGTCCTCGGAATCATCCACAAAGCGGAGAAGTCGCCATGACATCCAGATACCGCATGCTCATCGAATGGTCTGAGTCAGACCAGGTCTTTGTCGTGACGCTGCCTGAATTCCCCTGCAATCGCACGCATGGAGCGACCTACGGGGAGGCCGCCAAAAATGGCGAGGAAGTCCTTGGTCTGCTCATCGAAACCTTCGAAGTCGAAGGACGCCCGTTGCCCTCACCGCACTACTTTGAATCCGGCACGTTGGAACCCAATGCAGTTCCGCCGTGACATGCACCCGCCGTCCGTCGAGTCGCACGAAGACGGTGATGTTTCAGAAGCCGCCCGCACGAAGGAATCCTCATGACGAAATTCGATTCGAACTACGAAGCTCTCCGCCGCGAGGTTTCGCGCCGATCGTTCTTGACTCGCTCGACAACCGGCGTCGGCGCGATGGCGCTGGCGTCGCTGCTGAATCCGCAACTGCTGACGGCCGCGGACGCCGCAGCACCGGCTCCGGCGGACAAGCGTTGGAACGGTGTCGTCACTCCGCTGCATCTGCCCCGCAAGGCGAAGCGCGTCATCCATCTCTGCATGGCGGGCGGACCCAGCCATCTGGAAACGCTCGACTACAAGCCGGAACTGGCGGCCCAAGACGGCAAGCCGATGCCTGAGTCGATCACGAAAGGACAGCCGATCGCGCAGTTGCAGGGACAGCAACTGAAGTGCCTCGGCCCCCAGCACAAATTCGCGAAGTTCGGCCAGTCGGGACAGGAGATCTGCGACCAGTTCCCCAAGCTGGGCAGTGTCGCCGACGACTTGTGCATCGTTCGGTCGCTGGTGACGGAAGCGATCAATCACGATCCCGCTCACACGTTCATGAACACGGGGACCGCGATCTCGGGCCGACCCAGCATGGGGTCGTGGACTTGGTACGGACTGGGCGCCGACTGCGAGGACATCCCCGGCTACGTCGTGCTGACCTCCACCGGCAAGAGCGGCCAGCAGCAGCCGATCGCCTCGCGGCAATGGCACAGCGGGTTCCTGCCGAGCCGCTTTCAGGGGGTCCGGTTCAACTCGAAGGGGGACGCCGTCTACTACATCAACAACCCGGCCGGAGTCTCGCGCGAGCAGCAGCGGGACGTCGTCGACGCGGTCACGCAACTCAACCGGCAACTCGACGCGAGCATCGACGATCCCGAAATCGCCACGCGGATCAACCAGTACGAGATGGCGTTCAAGATGCAGGCCAGCGTCCCCGAACTGATGGACCTGTCCAACGAACCCAAGCACATCATGGAGCAATACGGCTGCACGGGCCTCGACGGATCGCTCAACGCGAACTGTTTACTTGCGAGACGCCTGGCCGAGCACGGCGTGCGGTTCATCCAGCTCTATCACCGCGACTGGGACCACCACGGCGGCATCCGCGACGGCATCGCGGGGATCGCGAAGGAAGTCGATCAACCGTGCGCGGCCCTGATCGCGGACCTCAAGCAGCGCGGGATGCTCGACGAAACGCTCGTCGTCTGGGGGGGCGAGTTCGGCCGCACCCCGATGGCCCAGGGCAACGGCCGCGACCACCACATCAAGGGCTTTTCCATCTGGATGGCCGGCGGCGGCATCAAGGGCGGCATCAGCCACGGCCAAACCGACGAGTTCGGCTACAACGCCGCCGTCGACATCGTCCACGTCCACGACCTCCACGCCACGATCCTGCACCAACTCGGCATCGACCACAAACGCCTCACCTACAAATTCCAGGGCCGCGACTTCCGCCTGACCGACGTGAGCGGGAATGTGATTGAGAAGATTCTGGCGTGAAGCTTGTGTAGGGTGCGTGGAGTGTTGCGGACCCCACCGTGGACCTTTGGGCAATTAAAAAAAGGTGACTTACCAACAAAACACCCAACCAACACGAAAGACAGCAGGACGAA
>JANMLE010000468.1:0-9091 GCA_031372385.1 Planctomycetota bacterium
GCGAACCCCGGTTGTTACACGAGCACCTCGATTCTCGGACTGGCACCGGCGCTGTGTGGCAGGCTGATCGAGCCGACCGGCATCATCATCGACGCCAAGAGCGGCGTCAGCGGGGCCGGGCGGACTCCCAAACTGAACACGCTCTACTCCGAGTGCAACGAAAGTTTCTCGATCTACGGCGTCGGCACTCACCGCCACATGCCCGAGATCGAGCAAGTCCTCTCCACCGTGTCGGGCCAGTCGGTCGAAGTGGTTTTTCAGCCGCATCTCGTGCCGATGGATCGAGGCATCCTCGCCACGATCTACGCCACGCCGACGCGGCCCGTCACACAGGAGGAACTGCTCGCCGAGTACCGCCGGTTCTACACGGGCAAACCGTTCATCCGCGTCGTCGATCATCTGCCGACGACAAAGGACAGCGCGTACACCAACTTCTGCGACATCACCGTCCGCGTCGTGAAGGGCAAAGTCCTGATCGTCTCGTGCCTCGACAACCTCATCAAAGGCGCGTCGGGAGTCGCCATCCAAAACCTCAACCTGATGGCGGGTCTGCCGGAGACGATGGGCCTGCTGCCGTGTGGTCGATAATTTGAGTATTCTCTGCGAGACGACAATCACGTCGAACATGACGCCCCAACTGGTACTGAGGACCGACACATGGCGACCGCCTTGGAGACCACACTGCTGACCGCCGAAGAGTTCCTGCACTTGGACGACGGCGGTGCATTTACAGAACTCGTGCGCGGAAGGATCGTTGAGATGAATCGACCGTACACGGCTCACGGTTATTTTTTGGCGAGGATCGTGTTTCTGTTTCAGCAATTCGTCCAAGAGCACGATGTGGGGCGGATTGTCGGAGGGGATGCGGGTGTCGTCACCGAACGCGATCCCGACACGGTGCGCGGCCCCGACGTGGCGTTCTACAGCTACGAACGAATACCGCGCGGTCCGTTGCCCGAGGGCTATTGGCCAGCGTCTCCCGAACTGGTCGTCGAGATTCGCTCCCACGACGACCGCTGGAAGGACATTCTCCACAAGGCGTCAGAGTACCTGTCCGCAGGAGTCCTCACAGTCGCCGTCGCCGATCCGCAGACGCAACGAGTTCACCTGTTCTCAGCCGACCGCGAAACGACCGTCTTGAACCCCGACGACGAACTCACCTTCCCCGACATCCTGCCCGGCTTCGCGATCCCGGTGAAGAAGTTGTTCGAGTGATCGTGAATCGCGTGCGAGTGTTGTCTTTTCAGAATCTCACGTTCGATTGCCGCCATGCCAGACATTCAATCCGCTTTCGACCAAGTGATGTACGAACTGGTTATGGAACACCTTGGCAAGCTGGCAACGTACGTTCCGGGGCCGATCAAGAATGCGGGCGGTGAGAAGTCGAAATTGCTGGAGCGTTACCGAGAAGACCCGCTCTTCAGCGTCTTTGGCTTGGATACTCCGGAGTATCTCGGGGCCACTCTCGCGGGAGGTTCTGTGACGAGCCTGCATCGCAAGTTGGGAGACATCTACGAAGCCTGTGTGCGGGCGATCTTCGTCGAATGCCTCGAACAATTGCCCGAGGATGTGAGCTATCAAGCGACGATCCGTTCCGGTGACGAACCGGAAACGCGGTCAGTGGATGCGTACCTTCAATTCGACAAGCTTCCTCGGGCGGCTCGTAAGCGAGTTCAACGATGGTGCCAAGCCGAGCTCAATCAGCTTGCCGCTCAGCCACGCATCGACCTGATTGGCGTGGGATTTGAAGTCCGCCATTGCTATCAAACCGGAGACCACAAGCGAACGCAGGCTGATGAAGCGATGGCACGCCATCTGTTGGTCAGCGGCATCCTGCCGGTGATGCCGTTGTTCTGCAATCAAAGCAATCCGAGCATCATTCGCCGCTATCGATCCGTCTGGGTGACAAAACAAGGCATGGAGAGCTATGACTTGATTCGCGAGTTCTCGGGATACGACTTCTTCGATTTCCTGAGTCGCAACCGTGACGACTTTCGTCGGATCGTGTTGACCCTGTTGCGGAGTTTGATTTCGTGACACAGAAATTGCTTTTCGATCTGGACATCGAACCCGAGTTCACCAACCGGCGTGTGAAGGCAGTCACGTTCCAAGGCAAGCTGGGCTTGCCAATCCATCGTTGGTATCGCCTGACGCCGAGCTTTTCCCCGGACCTTGCCTGGGACATCGCCAAGCACTTCCAACTGAGCGGCGACGATGATGTTCTCGATCCGTTCAGCGGAGTTGGGACGGTTCCGCTGTGCATGAAGTACCGAGGCATCCCGGCGTGCAGCGTTGAACTGAATCCGTATCTCCACTTCGTGGGAACGATCAAGACGCGCGACTACGACGACATCGACACGATTGCCGCGACCTTCGATTCATTCATGGAAACCTTCCGCCAGAGCTTGCTGACGATGGGTGATGCCGACGATTTTCTCATTGAACACGCGGTAGACATCCCTCGCATCAGCCACCCGGAACGATGGTGGTCTTCCGGCAACTTGGCTCAACTCGTTTGCTTGCGGCGGTTCTTGCAGAGATTTGAAGCTGAGCCACGACACCGCGACCTCCTCAAAATGGGCGTGCTGGGAATTCTTGTGCCCGTCAGCAATGCCAAGCACAACCACGTTTCGTTGACGTTTGCCGAACACCCGCTACCGCGAGTGAATGTGGCCGATGTCCTCGAAACAAAGTTGAACGACATCGTGTTTGACCTGCGTTCGGTTGCCAAGAAGCCCCGGTCCAAGATCGTGGTCTATGCGGGTAACAGCAAGCAGTTGAGTGAAGTGCTGCCTGCGTCCCGCAAAATGTCGGCGGTCATCACGTCTCCGCCGTATCCAAACCGGTTTAGCTACGCCCGCGAAACTCGTCCACATCTGTTCTTCTTCGACTTCATCCGGGACGCGGCCGCCGTTGGCGAACTGGAAACAGACGCGATCGGTGGAACTTGGGGTAAAGCGACTTCAGTGCTGGCGAAGGGAATTGAACCGGCCAACGAGGTCGTGCGGCGGCTCTTGTCACCGTACCTCAGCCAGGTCGATGACAACGGCCAGCTCATGGCTAGCTACGTGACAAAGTATTTCAACGACATGTATATCCATGCCGAGCAAGTCGCGAAAGTCTGTCGTGACCGCTGCCAACTGGCATACGTCATCGGCAACAGCAAGTTCTACGAACAACCGCTTCCCAGCGATGAAATTCTCGCGGGACTCTTCTCGCACTTTGGTTTTGAGCTGGATCGAATTGACCGAATGCGAAAGCGTCAAAGCAAAACTGGTCTCTACGAAGCTGTTGTGTTCATGCACCGCTAATTCTGTTCTTCATTTCCTCCGTTGTTGGGTGACTGACTGAAATGACCGACCTGCTTCCTCTCCCTCAAGGCTTTTCCGCGGTTGGCATCCTGTGTGGGATCAAGGCTGATCCGCAGAAGCTCGATCTGGCGTTGTTTGTGTCCGACCGGGCGTGTGCGGCGGCGGGGGTGTTTACGACCAATCTGGTGTGCGGGTCGCCGGTGAAGGTGTCTCGCGAGCGGTTGCCTCGGGCGACGGCGCGGGGGGTGGTGGTGAACTCGGGGAACTCGTATGCCGCCACGGGGCTGAAGGGGATCGAGAACGCGCGGGCCATGACGGCGCTGGTCGCTCAGCAGATCGGGGCCTCGGCGGAGGATGTGCTCGTCTGTTCGACGGGCGTCATCGGGCGGTTCCTCCCGATGGAGAAGCTGCAAGCGGGCATCCCTGCCGCCGCGAAACAACTGGCCTCGTCGCCGGAAGCCTTTCACAATGCGGCCCGGGCCATGATGACGACCGACACGTTTCCCAAGCAGGCGACGGCGACGGTCACGCTGAGCGGGAAGACGGTTCGGATCAGCGGTGCCTGCAAGGGAGCCGCCATGATCGCGCCGAACATGGCGACGATGCTGTGCGTCATCATGACCGATGCGGTGCTCGATACCGAAACGGCCGCCGTGATGCTGAAGCACGCGGTTGGAGACTCGTTCAACTGCATCAGTGTTGACGGCCATGAAAGCACCAGCGACTCGGTCATCCTGCTGGCGAACGGAGCGGCGGGAGTCGGCCTCACCACTGATGCCGACCGCGCCGCGTTCCAACAGGCGCTCGATCAGGTCGCGATGAAGTTGGCCACCGACATCATCCGCGATGGTGAGGGAGCCTCTCACTTTGTCGAGCTGAACGTCACCGGCTGCCGCACGCGCGCCGAAGCTTTTTGTATTGCGAAGGCCATTGCCGACAGCCCGCTTGTGAAGACGGCGATCTGCGGGGCCGATCCCAACTGGGGTCGTATCGTCTCAGCGGCGGGATACGCGGGAGTCCCGCTGAAGGAAGAAGACATGTCGCTCGTCGTCAACGGTTTCTTGCTTTACAAAGACGGAGCCCCGGTCGAGTTCGACCCCAAGCAAGTCTCCTCCAGTTTGCGAGACAACCGCGAGACGACAATCGACCTCACGCTGACGCACGGTTCGTCGTCGGTCCGCTTCTGGACGTGCGACCTGACGAAAGAGTACGTCGAACTGAACGCGGACTACACGACGTAGTTGAGCATGGCGTAGGACGGTTTTTCAAACCGTCCGTCCTCCCAAGCACCAGAACCGGACGGTTTGAAAAGACCGTGGGATAGGCTTCCAGCCTGTCGTTTTCATCGCGGAATCACAGGCTGGAAGCCCATGCCACGAAGATCTTCAACGGGCTGTTGCGTCAGTCCTT
This sequence comes from Planctomycetota bacterium, assembly GCA_031372385.1. Classification (GTDB taxonomy): domain Bacteria; phylum Planctomycetota; class Planctomycetia; order Planctomycetales; family Planctomycetaceae; genus Schlesneria. The sequence continues at coordinate 4,722 of JANMLE010000468.1, forward strand.
TTTCTCTTCGGCCGGTTTCTTCACTTCGGGGACGGCAGGCACGGCGGGCGGCGCTTCGGCCGGAGCCACCGGCGCTTCCTGGTCGTTGCGCAGTTCCTGCACGCTGACCTTCACGAACAGATATAGCTGCAGTCCTTCGGTTTCGGCGGCGGGGAGCGACATGCCGCCGATCAGGTAGGGGCGGTCGGTGGGAACTCGGACGGTGGTCGACAGGCGGTGAATGTTCAGCCGCCGCCGGTCGACCGGTCGGACGACGTCGTCCGGAAGAACAACCTCAGCCTTTCGCTTGCCCGCCGGCAGGGCTTCGACTTCGCTGGTCGGCAGCGACAGACGGCTGTGGACATCCAACAGGACCGTCTTGCCGCTGACATTCGTGACCGGCGTGACTTGAAACGCCAGCCCCTCTTGGACGACGACCATTTCGGGTCGGTATCCCACCATCCCTTTCGGGGCACCACTCTCGTTGTGCGGCACCACCGTCTTCATCGCGGAGACCGCCAAGTCCTGAGTCCCCGACAGCGTGTTCACCGTTTGGCCGTTGTAGCAGGTGAGCGTCGCCTGATAGCGCAACCGATGCGCGTCGTTTCCCGCCGGTTGTTCCCAGATGCGCAGAATGTCCTGCCAGGCATCGTCGCCGATGACACCAAATACGGGCGGTCCGTCGGGGGTAATCTTTTCGGTCGGCGTGTCGAGCAACGAGTGCAGGTCGGCGGGAGAGAGCGAGATCCACCAGCCGCGCACCGAGACCGTCCGCAGCGTCCCCCAGCGGGCGCGAAACAGGTTCAGCAGCGATTCGATCTGCTGATGTGAGTCCTCATCCGCCGAAATGACGAACGCATTGCCGAGCTTGGTGATCTTGCCCCCACCGTCCTTCCACATGTCGGGCGAGATGGTCTCGCGGATCACCTGAATCATTTCATCCTGTGATGACTTGATCGTTCCGGCCCCACCGCTGACCTGTCCCGTGGCCGTGGCACCCAGCGCCGCGACCGTCGCGGGAGAGACGCTGAAGAACCCGCCTCCCATGCCGCCCATGCCGCCACCACCCATGCCAGAGGCGTTGCCAAACGGCGTGGTGTCAAACAGTGACGATCGGGTGCCGGGGCTGAGGTCGCTGCTGATCACGGCCGCGTACGGCGGAGCGATCGCGAACAGATCGCCGAGATCGTAGATGCGGACCACCAGTCCGGTCTCAACCTTGCGGGTCCGCGACGCCCCAATCTGAGTGACATTGCGCTTGGGAGCCGGCGCGTTCTCCATCGCCTCAAGCTGCTGTTGCAGGTTGGCAATCTGCTGTTTGAGTTGCTGGAGATTGTCCTGACCCGCCGCCACGGAGGTGACAGTGTGGGCCAACAGCAAAGCCAGAGCGATCAGTCGACGCATGAATCGGATTCCCAATCTGGACTGCTTCCCACCGGAATCCATTCGCAGAGCAGTCGTTGTCACCCGCGGGTCCGCGTCCGTTGGACCATGCCAAGAAAAGAAGTCGCGTCCACTCTAGCGAGGCCCGCCGGGCGAAACCGAGAGAATTTTCCGCTGATTCCCCGGTTCGAGAATGTTTTCGACAGCCGCGATGAACCGATGGCAGGCCCGGAGTAACTGCCGTTCCTTGAATCCGCCGCCGAACGACACGCATCAGCGGGCCGGCGCGATACGCGTTGATTTCAAAACCGGCCCGACCGCCGGCTCCGTTGCATGCGATTGTTCGTCGCGATCTGAGCTAGGCCATTTGTTCAAAAGTCGTGGACAGAATACCGCATAAGCGCAACGGTCCACGCGGGTGGAAAGACGCATTAGTTTAAACCAGTAATGTCAACTACCAAGAGGCAGCGATCAAAGCGGCAAGCACGCTGTAGGAACCGTGCCATGCAATCGCTGCACAGGCCGCAATGCCGGTTGAAACCAAACCGCTGCCGACACGGGAAGACCAGCCAGTGAGTCCTCCAATCTCGGGTTCCCGAACTTGAGACGCGACTCCGGGTCCGGCGAGCCGACGTCGCCATGATGGGATCGACCAAGCGAAGCACAACGCGGTGCAGGAGACGGCTACGAACGCCATCAACGCGGCGGTCACATACAGCACAATGAGCGAGTTCATAAGGTTTCTCCCTTTCCGACGAACAGGGAATTGACCCGCGCGCTGGATAACTCGGCCGAGCGGTGGACGCGGGTCTGGTCTCCACGGGATGCAAAATGCCGAGCCGGTAGGACTTTGTCAACGACGCAGTTGAGGATTCCGTTGCGTTCGATGCCGTGTTAGCCGGCGCGCGGGTTATCCCTGATATCTCGGCGCGCCGGCTAACTCTGTTATCCGCGCAGGAAAGGACTGATGCGATGGAATGGCGCGGGGTCGCTGGGATCGAGTCTTCGAGCCCCGGCGTTCGTGACATCACAAAGGCAAACCGGACGCTAGCGCGTTCTGGCTCATCATCGCACCCACTTCAAGTAGCCACGGTCGCCAGACCGTGGGATTTCGACAGCAACCGTGCCGTGCCCACGCTCTGGCGCGCGTGGCTACAGGTCAACGTGAGTGCCATCGGGCTCATGCCCGCCGCTCCGAAGACGGTGTTGAAACCGCCTCCTGAAAACGGCATCGCGCTCACACATTTCCCAGCAGGTACTCGTGCATGTAGTGGATGGTCACTTCCTGATTGTTGGCGTGGTAGGCGTTCAGGTCACCGATGGAGATCAGCCCCTGGATTTTGCCTTGGGTACTCACCACGGGGAGGTGGCGGATGCGGTGCTGACTGAAGATCCGGCGGGCGTCTTCGATGGAGGTCTCGGGTGTGCAGCAGGCCACGTTCTTGGTCATCGCGTCGCCCACGAGCACGGTTGAGGGAGGCAGTTCGGCGGCGACGACCCGTCGCAGCACATCCCGCTCGGTGAAGATGCCCACCAGGCGGTCTTGATCCATGACCAGCAGCGCCCCGATGCTGTGTTCGTTCATCCGCTGCGTCGCCGCCAACACCGTTTCGTCGGGCCGCGTGCAACGTAATGGAGAATTGTGCTTTTGCTTGAGGATCTCGCTGACGGTTCCCATGCTCCTGACTCCTCATCTCGTAAAGGGTGTTCGCGCGACACTCACGACCGAACGGTCGCCGCATTGATGTGGCCGCTCCCGAGCGGGAGCGGTGTTGCAGACCCCTTCCACACTACAGAACTGTTCACCGTTACGAAAGGCGTTTACTGGAGCCGTGTCATCACTCGCCAGACTGTTTACAGCACCAACACGCAGTGTACGCGTTGATCGGCGGGCTGGGGCTCGTCAGTTCCAACCGATCGGGGCTACGGCGTCGACGCGTCTGATTGAATGTTCAGCCGCGCATGTCCCGCATTGATTTCGACGGATGAACCGTCGCGCAAGCGGATCAGCAGCGACGAGGGGCGGCCGTGCAGCATGTGCTCCAATTCGCCGATGTCGCCGGGGAACTGGATGACTTGCTGCTTGGATTCGACGCTGACGATCTGCGCCGAGTCGATGGTCACGCCATTGGAGAATGTGAGTGTCTGCATGCGGACGAACCTTGATTTGGGCCTGGTTCAAATTGGGTTGCAGTTGGGTATCAGTTGCCGTCCCGTCGGCGGAGCGACGGGACGCGCGGACACGATTGGCACTCCTCTGCGACCTGATTTGAACCAAGCCTTGATTTGTGTTGGGAAGCGGCGACACGGAGGCTCGATCAATGCGCGAGCAACGAGTCGTGTCGGTCGCATTTGACGTAGGGGGCTGCCGTATTGTGCCCGCACAATCATCATCCGACAGTCGACGCCGACGTCTTCCGCGATCATCCCGCTCACGCCGCGCGGCGGGGTTGCTGCATCGGGATCGCAGTTTGGTCGCCGTTGGCGGACCGGTCGAAATTCAGCGTGTGACGGACCGTGTAGTTCGTCTGGTTCTGCGCCGCAAAGTAGATCCGCGAACACAACTCGCCCAGCATCCCGAAGAACAGGAACTGCACGCCCATCATCAGTGACATCACGGTCAACAGCAGCAGCGGGTTGCCCGTCATGTCGACGCCACTCGCCAGCTTCATCCAGCAGGTGGAGGCACCGGACAGGAAGCCGATCAGCAGGCAGAGCAGTCCGATCGAGCCGAACAGCTTCATCGGACTGACGACGTATTGGATGAAGTACTTGACGGTCATCAGGTCGAGGATCACTCGCGTGGTGCGCGAGATGCCGTACTTCGACTGTCCAAACCGCCGCGGGTGATGGTTCGTGACAACTTCCGCACAGCGGGCACCGCGCCAGTGGGCCAGGATCGGGATGAAGCGGTGCATCTCGCCGTAGAGGTGCAGTTCCTGGGCGATGTCGGTGCGAATCGCCTTCAGTGTGCAGCCGAGATCGTGGACGGGAAAGCCGGTCACGCG